>NZ_VOXR01000034.1:0-24013 GCF_013420645.1 Acinetobacter sp. C15 | reverse complement strand
AAGAACGGACTGACCGCTACAAGTCGGAACTGACCGACTCAGGCTCTAGTTACACGCTTGGCAACAAGACATTAACAGAGTGCGAATTAGTCCTTGAGTATGTTTGAATACATTTTAAGGAACAGTAGGATAAAAACATGCACTTATTTAAATTAACTGACGAACAACTCGCACAAATTCTTATCCCGAAACGATTTGTACCACCTACTCCACCTGAACATGAAGGCAAGAATATGGTCTATGTATTTGATAGTGAGGATAAGTTTGAACTGACTTATGATGAGCTGGTGGAAATCATTAGCAAAGCTAGAATGGCTGGTCCGAAGTTGATACCTGTCTTAGGCACCGTGAATTAAATTGTGCAGTGTTCGCACGCCACTTGAAACATAACTTGATTGGAAATGAATTTGGGCTGAGAAAAATTCAGTTCAAATTTAACCTGACGGGCACACTAAAAAATGGGTAATTGTCAGATCGAGTTTGGACTACAACACTTTAGCTCATCGATTTACCATACCGCTAATCTTCACACCATTTTCGTAAATCCAGCGATCAAACTGTGATACTACATTCCGCTTATTAATCCAAGTCAGCATGGTGCTTTTCATAAAGGCAGTTTACTTATAAACAGGGAAATTTCTAAACAATTCCCCTTTAACATGCTTAGGCTATTTGATCCAGAGTTCATCTTTTTGCATCATTTTTAACATTAAATTAAATATAACCAGCGGAGTAACATTTTTTTTGTTAGAGCCGACAACTCTTTGAAAACTAAATTTAACGGTTCGCTCAGGAGCATCCAAATTAACTGGGTAGTTTTGTTTTTCTAAATACAGATGATCTCCTAACATTGGCTCTATACCAGTAATAAAATTAACAATTTGTTGCTCATCACCTTTCATTCGGCATTGAAAATGTAGAAAATTCTTACGCAGTTTTCCAAATAATAATAATATTTTAAGCGCCTTAACCATGTTCTTTTCTTTCAGTGCATCTTGCTGCCTATCATCTTTATAATGAAAATCAAGGAGAGGAATTATTTCATCTGGACGAGTCAGTTTTTTAGCCTTTTCGTAAAGTTCATCAAACCAACTCTCTTCTAAATTCTTACTATAAACATAATTCGTTTTTAAATTAAATTTTTGGCGATCCATCCATTTAGTGCTCATCCATTGACATCGTTGCATCCATTCTTGAGCTTGGGTATCTTCGCTTAATCGACCTTCTCTAAAACTTATCAAACGTTGAAAAGGTGTCAGAGTACTCTTCTCTATACTAAACTTCTTTTCTTGTCGGCCAGCCATCGTAACTGGCTGTGTTTGCTGATAAGAATTAAACCATTTCTGCTGCTGAGTATAACGATTTAGGTTTATGTAGTCTGTACTTGACTTCACTGGACTAAAACACTGTTCTAATACTTTTTTTGAAATGATACACGGCGAATTATAAATTCGATCGACTGCTAATAAATCCAAAACATGAAGGTAATTTGAAGCCGTTTGCTCAATACTGCTATGCCCCATCCAAGAGGCGAGCACCTGCCATTTATGTTGAATAATCTCTTCTTGAGCACGTGCTTTCATACCAAACAATAAATCCCTCATCTTTTTTGCTTTTACCCAAGGACAATCTGTGTAGGTCTTGATCATTTCTTTTGAACCGAGCAAAGTTATTGCTAGATAGTTAGCAGCACTGTGGCGTAATGTATGAAAACTAAAGCCATGATGCATACCTAATATTTGACTAAACAAATCTACTGTAATTTTGCTGATACATTGATCAGTTAATACACGATGATTCACACTAAAAAGTAGATCATCCTGCTGATTAACCAAATATTGCTCATAACGATGTTGTATGTAACGTTGTACTACTAAAAACTCATGTTCTGACAATGCAATTTTCAATGGTATTTGACGATTCGCACTTCGCGTTTTCAGACGGCGATATGAATTGTCTTGGATATGAAGCGTGATATTATTAAAAACTGTATTTTCTTTTTCTTTATAAAGTAGCTCTGGGCAAATAATATCTTGTATTTTAAGACAACGAACTTCATTTAATCGAAGTCCAGTTCTATAACTTAGTAAATACATCAGCTTTAAACAACTCAGATGATCGACCCACTCTGATGCCGTTGGCTCTTGACTTAAATTTTCTAGTTTTTCCAATAATTTGCCAAATAGCAAAGGACTCACTAGCCGTGCATTGCAAATTTGTAAATGCTTAAAACTTGAATTCTGTAACACCAATACCCCTGGAGCATCATAATTCTCTATACAGAATTGATGAAAATCTTTTAGGCGACCAAAACGGTATTCTGCGCTTTGGTGCATCTTACGAGAGGTTTTTCCTTTCACCGAATCTCGTTGAACTGCTTTTTCATCACGTTCACTGCTGTATTTCAATAGCTGCCGATATAAATCCTCATAGTCATCTATGGATTGTTGCTTTAAATCTAATTTATTGAGCCAAATCTCAAATATAAATTCTTTGCCAAACGATCCTAAGTAGCTTTCAATAGTTGATAATTGAAGCCCTCGTTTTTTTAAATGCATTAACCAGTGAATTAAGCGTAGTTGAGCATCAATTAAAGACTTTTCCTCCGTATTAGCATCAACTATCTTCTCCTCTAACACCCTTCTAGTTTCTTGCCAAAAACGTAGCGTGCGTTCTTCTTTATTCCTCTTTTTATCTAAACGCTCAACTTTTTGACCTTTACGTTTCTTTTGACCAAACAACATCAACTCATACGGAATCGTTTGTAATTTGCTTTGAACAGTCGGAACTTCAGGAAGTAACTGCTCTTGTTCAAAATGAATAGGGCGATTATCTGGTTCTGTGACTTGATTGTAATCATTATTCCACAGCAATCTAAATTCGGATGGCCTTAAAGCAACAGTATTAATCTCTTGCTGAAGCACATTACTCAAAAATATATCTATGCTGAGGTTTGGATTAAATTCGAGTACCATTTGCACATCATTAAATGCACGAAATCCACGGCGTTTAATTTGATATTGCAGATCCCCAAGACTTTTTTTCCTGCCTATCTTACTCAAGCTTTCTAAAATACAATCTTCAACTGAATGTTGCAGACAAAATTCTTTCTGAGCAGCTTTCAACTTTTTTAAATATTGCAAAATGAACTGCGCATATGGGTTAAAAAAAACATGTTTCCATTGGTACAACTTTCCCTGTTCTACATCGTTGCCATATTGAGAGTTTTCAACACGATAATGTAGTAACAATGGATTAGTGATTTTTTTGTAGTCCGAATGGTATAACCGAAAACAATTCAGATCTGTACCAAGCTCAATGGCCTCCTGCAATTGCTTCTGAATAGCAATCAAATGCTGTTCATCTGCACAGCCTGAAATATATATAAAACTTAAGCATAAATTTCCCCATAAGTACTTTGGTTCATTCCAATATTCAAATGAATCTTGCCAATACTGCCTTAATTCCTTAAGTACATGGATATGTAGATGCCCCTGTTCTAACCGTGACTCTGTACTCTCAATTTTTCTAGGCAGTACGATCCGTTTAGTATGTGGATTTAGCTTAATTCTGTATGATTTTTTATCTACATTCTGGTTGAATTGCTTCCTTCTTTTATTAAATTCATCTTCAGTAAATTGCATCAGTTTTGATTGTTCGTCTCGGCTCAACTTTTGACTCAAACAATCAACACTATCTTTAATGTCATGCCATTTTTCAGCGATCTGCTGATCAAGTTTTTGCTGCATTTCTTTCGTCAATACTTCAGGTGGAGAAGGCTGTCTATCTAGCGACTTTTTCACCATTTTATGAATATCAACAAATAGATCATCTAGTTGTGGTTTTATTAGTTCTTTGATTTTTTGCATACAACTATTTTCGCTCTAAGTGTTTAATCGATAAAGATTTGACATTATCTTGCAATTGCTGGCGGGCTTGCTGTACATAGACATTCGGGATAAGTGAAGAATGCGGATGAAAAGCCTCTCGGTCACGTTGGTCATGACCATACAGGGCCTGAATTAAGTGAAAAGCTAATGCTGGTTTACCCTCTTGCTGCTCATGCATCAAAAAGTTCATGTCAAAATGACGTAACCAATTCGAATACATATTCTTTGGAAAGACTCCTTGCATATATGAATTCACCCATTTTCTCGATAAAGGGATTAACTTAATTTTCCTGCTCTGCCATTCTTTGACAGTTATCGGCAAGATATCTTTACTAAAAATGACCTTACCAAAAAGATCATTTACAGTTATCTTCTTCTTTGCAAAGACTTGTCTAAAAAATGAACCGTACGCTTCAATAATTTGTTCTAAAAAGGCAGTGTAATTTTGCAGTGTTTTTATGAAAAAATCAGATAAAGGGATAAAACGACCATCTTTTCTTGCTTTACTATTTTTTTTATCATTCACATATAAAAGCTTGAGCTCAACACAATAATCATCCAAATTCCCCAACAGGTTTTTTTTAGGCCGACTTGCCAAACTCAACAAACTGATATGCCACATCCAACACGCATATGCATTAAGTTGATTAATAATGTGCTTATCTTCTTGGATGTTTTCGTGACAATGTCTATGTAAAATATGGAATTGCTCTTTCACAAAATTGGGTTCAAGTGCCAGTTGGCTCCCTATCCTTCCTATAGATAATGCAGATTGCACTTTGAATTGTTGTTGCAATATTTTTAGTTCAGCCGTGTCTTCAGTAAAATGTGTGGAATGTGGTGTAAGTGCTTTTTCTAAAAAGGCTAGATATGTGCTACTGAGTTGAGTTTTCGGTAGCCCGCCATAATAGATACCAGGCATGTGATGCTGACTATCCCGCCCAGCAATTACATGAGCAAGATATTCATTATATGTTTCATAATATATATGAAAATATAATTGAGCCTGCAGTTTTTCTACAGTGATCGAACCTACAAACCGATTATCAAGCCAATTCTTAAGTTTCGTATTAATGTGTGTTGATGAAATTAGTGGATTCGATGCTTGTTCTATATAGTCAAACCAAGCAGAAGGTAAATGTAGTTGATGTGTCATCACTTCATTCCACCGCACATGATTTAAGCTCTTAATCTTCTGCTCTGTAATTTTAAGATTTAATTTGAGTAAATATTCGCGACGTCTACTTGAACCATTCTGGATCAAAATTCCATCTTGAATAAGCTCGTTAAAATCCATCAGTGCGACGGGTGATAATCCCGTCAAAAGTGACAATAAACATGCTGCAGCGATTGCAGCATCCCTCCAGTGCCCGGATAACTCGGTTCTCAACACATAAACAATTTGCTTCAGTATATCTGGCGCCAAATAATGTGGATTTGTAACAAAAGGAGCATGACGGCGCTGGCGATGCCGCATTAGATGCGTCGCATTATCGCTGAGTATATAATTTAAATTTTTAGACTTTTCATCTTCTGAATAAAACTCCATTTCAGGATCTAATAGATCAACTTCACCCTCTTCATCTTTGTGAAGAGCGGCATCATAAATACTAATCTTTGCGTTATGTCCAATATCTACTTGCTTACCCGTTTTAATTTCACGAAATTTTTTGAGTTCATTTTTCGTCGGCCATTGCAAAACTTTGCTTTTTTTTGACTTACGCTGACGATGAACTACACGACGATCATCTAGTCTTTTAAAAATTATTAATAGAGCCGATAAATACTCTATGACTTGTACTTGTTCGAAATCTTTAATATTAAAAAGTTGATTACGATCCTCTTTTTTCAAATTACGTTCGTACGTGACATAACAATTTAGCAGCTTACTACATTCATGAAATAATTCAGCATGATTAGAATCCAGCACATATCGTGAGACATAGCGTAATAGGTCACAAACATGTTTTTGCTTATTCTCAGCTTTATCAATTTTTGCAAATTCTTGATACTGCCGATATGTTAAAAAACTCGCTTGTAGAATCAAATAACGTTGCGATGACAGCTCTTGTGTATTACTAGAATCTGGACATGCAAAAAAACTCACAGCAGCTAAAAAAGAATACTTACCGATCTGTCTGGAGCCTGATATATAGCTATAAATTTGTTGTGCTAATTTGTATAGAGCGTAGACATCTTTATACAAATCATCTGATAGATCGACAAATTGTGTATTTACAATATCATCACGTAATAGACAATAATCTTGTTGATATTTTTCTGCTAAATCTAAGAATTGCTCTTGTGTTTCAATGTTTGGCATATTCATTTTCGCTTAATATTTTTATCACGTTGCATTGTTTAAATTCATTGTGATCAGAACGATTTGGTAAAAGTTGATCCTTTATTGAATTCTTTGTTAGCTTAAAAAATCTTGCAAAAAATTTAGCATCCAGTTCTTTCTGAGCTTTTCTTTCAAAGCACAAGTGTTGTTGTGATTTTTCGATAAAATCATCAAGATTATGTATCAACTGTAAGATTGCAACATAATTAGAATGCACACGTAAGCCAGGCTCCGTTTGCATCAATAGCAAGATTTTTTGCCAAATTTTGACGTAGATTGCTTTGAACTTTGCTTGTACTACGGCTTTCTGACTCTGTTTAATCTTTTTGATTTTCAGTAATTCTGAGTTGATTTTTACTATCTCAAGTTGAACATTTTTTCGACCAAAGCAAAAGGGCATTATAAATTGCCCCATAAAAATCTCTATATTTTTTACTAAATAGTCAAATTTTAACATTTTTATCGATATAAAAAATGAGCATATCTTTGTATATGAAAATTCATTTAATTAATCAATCAAATCTTCTTAAAATTACAATTATCAACAAATACATAGGTTTTTCTTATTAAAGTTGATCTAAATTTCAAATATTCTTCCACTTTTTTTTAGTTTTCTGTTATTACATGAAACAATACCGTTATATTACATTTTGAAATGCTGTGTATGCAGCATTGATCAAAAAGATTCTCTGCTATACTTACTTCACGTGTAGCATCAATGGAGTTTCGAAATGCTCAGAACCACTGAACAGAAAAAAAAATATATTCAAGCGACACGTGCGCAAAACTATCAAGCCAGCCTAAAGCTTGAAGGCATTACAACGACAGCTCAAACAACTCAACAAAGTAAAGCTGAAATCTTGCAAAAATATAAGAAGTATTCGCAACCCGAAACTTAGTCAGGTGCATGTATGGATAAATATGGGGAAATGGGTGACAGCCTGTATTGTTACCCTGGCACAAATATCCTAAAGAACAAACTCAATATTCATGATGAACAAATTTTAGAACAAGCTGAACTAGAACTGTCTGGATTGGCAAGTAACTTAATTGAATATGCTGAACCACCTTACGACTTACAATACTTAAAATCAATTCATGCGCAGCTCTTTGGCGACTTATACGACTGGGCAGGAAAGTTAAGACAAATCGATATTTCCAAAGGTGACACCCGTTTTTGTAATTTTTCCCGTATTGAAATTGAAACCAATAAACTACTCAAACCGCTTCAAGAAAAAAAATACTTTCAAGGCTTAGCACCACAACAACTGATTCCTCAACTTGCCGACTTGTATTGTGAGCTTAATGTCATACACCCATTCCGTGAAGGTAATGGACGTACACAACGGATTTTCTTTGAGCATCTGATTGCTCATTGTGGTTATGGTATTGATTGGTCTCGCATTGACTCTCAACAACAATGGATTCAAGTCAATATTGAAGGTTTTTATGGTAATTTAAATCCATTAATTAAGATTTTTGAAATATGCTTTATTCAAAATACCTAAAATTTAAGTAGTCGAAGCCCACAATCCTTAATGAGCCATCATCTTTGCTTCAATCCACTGATTAATTTCCCAAATAAACCAACAATCACGATTCTTAGAAATCTTAATACTCTTCGGGTAATTTAGGATCGTAATATTCAGATTACTTATCCAGAATTGAATAGATCGTTAACTTAGATAGACTTTTAAGCAATGTAACTTGCCGCATGTTTATCAACATATGTCTCAAAAAAGTCTGCCCATACATAGATTTATGGCGTTTAGTGCTTAAATTTCAGATTAATCTTCGTCTGATGACCTGAATGGATGTTACAGATTACATGCAGGTGAATTACTCTGTGGCTGTATCATGGCTTTTGTGCAATCCAATCCATTTGATCCGAATGTTCTCTTTTGCAATAAAGCAGCCTCTTCTGCTTTTCCTGAACCAACGAACTATGTCATTGATTTGATTCAACCGACAACAGTGATGCTGAATCAAATCTCCAAAGAAGGGATTAAATGCAAGAAATGTGGTAAGAAAAAGATAGGGGATGGAAGTTATTATCCGTCTAATTGGAACCAGCCCATGAGTCGAGATCAGTTGAGTAAGAATCATTTTAAATGAATAAGAGAAGGATGGCTTACCTCACTTCTCCGAATAACAATGCTATGCTTTTCAACCAAGGTTATAAATTGGCAACTACATTTCATTCTTCTTCATGTTGGTCCTATAGCCTGTAGACAATTACTACATCATTTGCATTCAATGCTCAATACAGCCTGTCAGCAGAACCGCAGCGATACTTTTTTTCGTGCATACATGTAGTGTTTAAATCCATTCATTTTTCAATGATCCTCTGCCGTTTATCACATTTATGGTCGATCTTTAACCTTGTGAAAAATGCACATACCGATCCCTTCAAACTGTCAAATTTATGTATGCATGACATTTAAAGAAAATTATCTGATCAATTTTTTTAGGTAAAATTCATCAAGAAAAAAGTTATTATTATTCATAACATCACCAATAACCACATAAAAACAATAATTTAATAAATTATTCTTCCAATTTTTTTATATTTAGTGTTATTACCTCTAAATCCATGTTTACC
The DNA here is from genome assembly GCF_013420645.1 of Acinetobacter sp. C15. Lineage (NCBI taxonomy): Bacteria > Pseudomonadati > Pseudomonadota > Gammaproteobacteria > Moraxellales > Moraxellaceae > Acinetobacter > Acinetobacter sp. C15. Next base: position 15,177 of record NZ_VOXR01000034.1, on the reverse strand, counting down.
ACCTTCTATTACATAAGTAATTTAGAAGTATCCACGATATAAATTGCTTGCCCTCACACCTTTCCCCTCTCACGCCCAAAAAATTTATACTGAAAGGCAGATTAAGCCCGTTCGAGTTACATATAGCCGCATGCTATATTGAAAGCATTAAGAAAATATCCTCAATATTTATAGGATTTTTAAAGTATGAACTAATTTTCGAAGAACCCTTTCTAAGTAATGTGACCTATTAGGAAAAATGAAAATACTGAAATCTCCGTATCAACAATCAGTCAAAGTACATCCTGATGATTTTCTGTAACCGATACCCAAGGACTATACCTACCCTTCTGATGTGCTGTGCAACAAAGCCCTCCTTAGCCACACTATAGCTATAGATTAATTCCATTATTTTGTGATTTAATTAAATTATTCATTCTTAAGACCCAATTTAATGGATTTATATTTCACTAAACCAGAAGAAGTTGTGACTCTTTTAGGTGAGCGTTTACGTAAGCAACGACTCTTTCTGGAGATGTCTCAAGCTGAGGTAGCAGCACGCGCTGGTGTCGGCGTGAATACAGTTTCGAATCTTGAAGCGGGACGAAATGTATCTGTTGAAAATTTAGTCCGTATTGCAATGGTCTTGGGTCGATTAAACGAACTTCAGGAACTATTTAAACCTCAGCTTAACAGTGTGAATGACATTCTTCGCTATGAGAGTCAAAGTAAGCGCCACCGTATTAAGAGGAAGGGATAATGCTCAATAGACTTAATGTTTATTACAACGGTTGGGGCGAATCATGGTTATGGGGAACGCTGATTAGTTCAACAGCCACGACAGGTAGACCCACCATTGCTTTTGAATATAGTCCAGAAGCAATACAGCAAGGTGTTGAGCTCTCTTCTTACTTGCTGCCTTTAAAAGGTCTACCATTCAGACAAGGTTTTCCTACTCATCAAATGGGACTCCCAGGTCCAGTCTATGACGCTTTACCAGATGGTTGGGGCATGATGTTGATGGATCGATATTTCAAAAAAATTGGCTTAAATTCAGCACGAATTGGACCTTTGGAGCGTCTGACCTATATTAGTAGTCACGCAATGGGTGCCCTCTCCTTTGAACCTTGTGTTGCTGACATGCAAACCTCAGAAAATATCCCTTTACAACAACTGGCCCAGGAAGTTCAAGAAGTACTCAAAGGTGAAGGTGGTGAATTTCTACAGCATTTATTGGTCATGGGTGGCTCCCCTCAAGGTGCCAGACCAAAAGCGTTGGTTTACCGAGATCCTGTCAATTTAGAGTTTTCGACTCAAGATTCTGATCAACATGAAGCCTGGCTGATTAAGTTTCCTGCTCAGCAAGAGCATCCTGAAGTCTGCGCCATTGAAGCCGTCTATGCAGAATGTTTGCGACTTTGTGCAATTGAGACTCCAGATACCCATTTCTTTAATTTGCCCAATGGTTTAACGGCTTTTGCTTCTAAACGATTCGATCGTCAAAATGGTATGCGGATTCCAATGCAGAGTTTGGCTGCATATACAGGAGCAGACTATAAAGTTCCAGGTAGCCTAGACTATCGCAATTTTCTCCGGGCAACCTTGATGTGTACGCAAGATGTACGAGAAAGATTGCATGCTTTTAAACGTGCTGTGTTTAATGTGCTTTTCAATAATCGGGATGACCATACTAAGAACTTTTCATTTCTCATGGAGAAAAATGGTCAATGGAAATTGGCTCCAGCCTATGATGTGACCTTCTGCGAGGGTCCAGGTGGTTATCATCAAATGGACATTATGGGAGAAGCGCTCAATATTTCCCGAAATGACATACATAAACTCGGTACTTCAGAAGCTAATCTGACTACTCTAGAAGTCGATGAGATCATCTTGACCATGCGTGAAATTGCACTTCAATTTAGTCAAATTGCGCAGCGCCTGTATCCCCATCAAATTCGAGAATCTACCCTACAGATGATTCAATCACGGATTCAACAGAATATTGATTTTTTAACTGAAACCTAAGCGTAAATATAAACTAAGCGCCAACCATCAACTGCAAATAGACTTTGATATAGTTAGTCGCTACATAATCTGTAGAACCTGTGAATTAGCTCTCTTTATAATCACGAATATTAGATGGATCACCGCCAAGATATATTCTGCAAACGTGAAATCACTACATCCAGATCGAAAATCACTAAGAAAAAACTGTCACCAAAAAAAGGTCTGCACTATGGATAGATGCAGACCAAACTCTGGATAACTACCAGCACGAGAAATATGTCGCAATTTTGCATAGACATGAATTTGATAAAATCAGCCCAGAAAGCCAGAAATTCATAAAAACTATTTCATCAATCCCCTATAACTTAATCACGTTCATGGTCGATCTTAAATCTTGTGAAAAGTACTCATGCTGACCTAGCCAAACTGTAAAACTCATGTATTCATAGCCTTTAAATGAATCTTTCAATCGGTATATTTAAGGTAAAAACTAGTAATCAGAAGTTATTATCACCCCCATATAAAACAAGGATCAACTTAAAAACAATAACTTAGTAAATTATTCTTCCATTTTTTTTATATTTAGTGTTATCAGGTGTAGATGAAAACCCTGTTTCATCAACATAACCTAATATAATTTCACCACGTGCCGCTTGCTCTCGTAATTTTTCAATCTGCTGTGTTGCTTGTTCAAATGCAATCGGATCTCTTTTTTTTCAAGCTATGACGGGTACGCTTGAAGACCATACCTGAATCACGTAAAAACTTACGAATGGTTTCAACAGACACGGACACTTCGTATTCTTCATGTAGTTTGACTCGGATTTGTTCTGCATTGAGTGGACTTGTATTGACCCAATCTAGGATTTTCGCCTGATAGTCTGAGATCAATGTATTGGGCCGACCTGAGCGATGACCTTCTTTAATCGATTCAAACTCATACAATTCCCAACGTCGGCGTTGTAGCCTTATGGTTTCTGGGATACGTTCTTGTAGAGTGGCAACTTCCGCAACACTTTTACCTTCAGAAAGCCAGAGAATAGTTTGGGCACGTTGTCTTTCACGCCAATGTTTTGCATGCTTGGCCAGAAAAATGAGTCGTTCTCGCTGTTCTAAACTAAGTGGTACAGAAACAATTCGAGGCATGTGTGAACATCTGTTAACTAAAAAAACTTTTTCGCATGATTAGTTGTTTTTGTCAACTTATTAGATAATTGATATTTATGAAATTGTGAGAAAGATAATATATAGGACTTACGCACTATTATTTATAGATTCTCTGTGGTAGCAGATGATTTTTATCGAGAATAAAGTCATCAATGAAGTTTTTGATAACTGGTCTAAATAATTTCTTCTGCCAACGATATACATTTTCAAAGATCCGCTCAAACTGGTTCTTTTGTATCTCGACGTAGGCCATCAAGGCTGAAAAAATATGATTCAAAATCAGTTTAGATCGTCTTACTTGAAACTTTTCAATATGACAAACCTGTTTAATCACCCGGTGATATTGCTCTATTTTCCAATGACTTGAATGTAATTCATGAAAACCCTCAAAGGACAATAAATCATCTTCATCTTGATGCACAATATAAAACCTCTGCTGTTCTTTTAACTGAGTCTTAAATAATTGTACAAAGCCAAAATCTTTGAGCCAGACCACTTGACCCTGATGGAAATTTGGCAATAAACGCAGTTGAAACCATTGTCCTTTTTCTGGGGAAACCTTACGGTTACAGTCGATACCAAACATAAATCGAATACCATATTTTCTTATGGTTTTTAGATTTCCAGTCGATGAATACCAACTATCACCTGTAATAAATTGAATCTTTGCACCCCAACTGAGTGCTTCACTTAACATATCCATAAAGTAATCATTCTTGGTTTTACTTTCAGATTTGTCATAAATTCGGAAATTAATTGGAATATTTTGACCATTCTGATCTGTCGCATACAAGGTAATGAGATTAATACCCTTGACGGATCGGTGGTGTTTGCCTGACCAAAAATAGCTAACCAAGTCCATATGTTGACTATAGGGTTTATCTAAAACAGTATCATCAATACTGACTATAAGTTTATTATTATCAATATGTTGAATTGCTTCTTGATATAGGTCGTGAGGTGTGTAGTCTTCACGTTCTAGAAAGCGATTTACACTATCATGCGAGATGTTATAAGTCTCGGCAAGTCTCCTAGACAAATTTCGTCTATTCTTTTTGCATAGGAGAGAACATTATGAGTGGACAACGATATACGCCAGCATTTAAATTAAATTTATAAATCAATATGATAAAATCTATTTTTTTGACTATCGTTTTAATAAATATTCAATTTTTTGAAAAATTCAATTCTGACAATCAATCCTCCAACTGCATTTGCACGTTGTAAAGTAATCTTGCCTAAATGAGAGTCAATAATCTGCTTCACAATAGATAATCCCAGACCACTTCCTACTACAGAACTGGCTTGATTTATTCTATAAAAACGCTGAAATATAAATGGGATTTGTGCTTCATCTAGACCTATGCCGTTATCTTCAACCTGTATAAAACTACCATTTCCAATACTTCCACAACTGACTTTAATAATAGGTTTATGTATTGAACTACGATAAAGAATGGCATTTTCGAGTATATTTCTCAACATAATTTCCAACTGATCTGACTGCCCCCAAACGCACACTGAGGTGAGATGCAATTGTAAGTCTACACCTGCTTTTCTGAACTGAATACCCATCATTTCAACTGTACCTTTAACAATATCTACCAAATCAATATTGCTTTTGTTTTGTGTGGCATTCGGTTCAAGCCTCGCTAATGTAAGCAACTGAGTAATCATTCTTGATGCTTTGTCTACTCCTGTAATAATGTCCTGTGCAGCTTCCTTAGACTCCTCATTGGAACGTGCATTTTGAAGTACTTGGGCATGTAAGCGTATAGCAGCTAATGGTGTACGGAGTTCATGAGCGGCATTTGAGGTAAAACGTTTTTCACGTTGCATACTTTCAGCAATCTCACTAAGTAAGGTATTTAAAGAGCTCACTAAAGGTTCTATTTCTTTCGGTACAACTGGCTTAATTGGATTTAAATGTTCAATGGATTGTTTTTCTAAGTTTTGACTAATGCTATATACAGCCAATAAATGACGACGGATCGTGCAAATAATCAACCATAATAATAATGGCAAAAATATGATTGAAACCAAAATCAAAAACAGCAACATATCTTGCTGAATATCTTTTCGAATTGTCCAAACCTGCGCAATTTGTACCTGTATTGTATGCGTACTATCCCAAACAGAATAACTACGATAAGTATTATTATTCAGTTTAATCCAACCAAAATTATCTTGCTGAACAAATGGCTGTGTTTCCACACCAATAGAACGATAAATTAATTGTCCATCACGATGCCAAATTTGAAATACAATTTGGTCATAATGCTCACCCTTAGCTTTTTCAATCACTGTATGCTGCGGTACTTTTCCATCTAGGGTACTTAGAGTCGTAGACAATAAAGCATGAGCAGTTTCTGCTAATGACTTATCAAAAATATTATTGGCAGTGTTTTGCATTCCCCAATAAATACTTCCTAAACTACCCAACCAAACGCTAGTGGTAATTGCCAGTAAAATTATAGATAAGCGCTGGGTTAATGAATAGCTGCGAATTGGATCAGCCATTTAATGCTGTTCATCCATGATATATCCAAAACCTTGTACTGTACGGATAATATTTTTACCTAATTTCCGACGCAAGTTATGAATATAGACTTGTACAACATTACTACTCACATCAACGTCATAAGCATAAAATGAATTTTCTATATTTTCACGCGAAATTACACGACCACGATTGAGAGTAAATAACTCCAATAAATGAAACTCTTTATGTGTCAACTCAATTTCGACTTGATTTAACAGTACTTGTTTACTCGCTTTGTTAATACTAATATTTCCAACCTGAATTAGGTCCCCTACCTCTCCTGAAATTCGGCGTAATACAGCATGAATCCTTGCTACGACCTCATGTAAATCATAAGGTTTAACAACAAAATCATCAGCTCCTGCCTCTAGACCTGTAATACGATCATCAACCTGATCTTGAGCAGTCAGAATAATAATTCCAACTTGATTCTTTTTGCGACGTAGTGATTTTAAAATTTCAATCCCATTTCGATCAGGCAAACCTAAGTCTAGTAGAATAAAGTGATAATGATAACTCACTAAAAAATGGTACGCTTGCTCTGCTGTGCTCGCAATGTCAACTACAAAGCCCATTTGATCTAGACCACGTGCAGTTGCTTTTGCCAACAAGCTATCATCTTCTACCAATAGAACTCTCATAACACCTTTTTCTCTTGCTTACCAAACTACAGCGCAAATTTATAATCCCTACTATGCTCGTAAATATTACTGTTAAATTCTATCCATCTCATGTAAAGGCCACAATTGATGAGAATCAAGTAATAAGGAACTCATACTTTCTGCATAATCTACTTTAGCTTGATCGACTCGGCTACGTGCTTCAATCAATTGCTGCGAATGCAACAAAAGCTCATTGAGATTCAACTCACCTAATTTATACGCTTTTTGCATCAAGTGATGTTGTTGTTGCAACAGTTGTAAGTTTTCTTGCGCCTTCGTATTCCGTACAGTCGCTGACTCCATTTGAATCACCCACCCCTGTATTTCTTGACGCAGACGTTTTTCTACACGCAATACCTCCAAATCCGCTTTTTTTGCTTCTGCCGCTGCCATTCCTGAAGCAATACCGACTTGTCGCGCAGTCAAAGGAATTGAAACACTAACCCCTAATAAATTCTCCTCTCCCGATTGCTCCCTACTGTAACCAAAACCAATCGTAGGATCTGGCAGTCTATTAAGCTGCTCTCTTTTTAATACTGCGTATTGCTGTGTAGCTTGCATCCTTACGAGTGCTAACTCATGATTAACTGACAAAATTTTCTGTACCCACTCTGCTTGACTATACTGTATAGGGCTAGGCTGTATAACATCGCTGCTCCACTGTTCAGGGATCTTTCCTCTATAATCGCGGGCCAACAATTGCTGAGCTTGAATATATGCAGCTTTAGCTTGCATATATTGTTCCTCAAGTTGTTGGTACTCATTCTTCAAGAGCATTAGCTCAAGTCGTGGTGCATCTCCTGCTCGAATACGTTGTTCAGTCACTTGGATAAATTGCTGAATTTGATCCAGCTGTTCTTGCAGTCGCTTCAAATGCAATGTGCTTCGCATATAAGCAAACCAACTATTTAACAACATTTTAGATGCTTGATGTTGAGCATTCTCATACTTCAGTTCTGCAATACTTGAAATACGTTGTGCTAGATCTTGATCTAGCCGGTATTTATTAGGCAAACGTATTTGTTTTTCTATCCCCAAACTAGGTTCATAACTATTGGCTTGTTTTCGCTCTAGTTGTGTATCCGTCTTACGTACTTGCATACCGGCTGTAACAGTCCACGGATTTTGCCCTACTTTTAATCCTTGTCGGGCAAAGTCTGCATAATCTTGCTCTGATATTGCAGCACGCACATTCGGATGTTCTACTAGACTCTGTTGTACTGCTTCAAGTGGTGGCAAAGCAGCTTCAAGTTGAGGTTTTGCAATTGCTGTCGAAGCCACTGTAAAACAATAGCCCAACCCAAACAGATACCAAATTTGGCCTAGAAGTGTTGATTTAAATTTGATATTTAATGTCATTAGTCAAGTGCTCCTTGGCTCATATAACCAGAAATTAATGTAGGTATGACCCAATAAAAACAATCACTTGATTTAAATTTTTGCTGAATATGCGCCAAAACCAATGATACAGATTCGTGTTGTACAATCAGCAATATAAGATTCCGTTCAGTTGCTCCGCGAATTTTTTCCTGAACATTACGATAATGTTGGCGATTACCAAACCCTTGTGCGTTGACACAAGTACACCCTGAAATCAACTCAGGAATTAACCACAAATGCTCCATAAGTTCTTCAGCAATATCAGAGGACACGTTAATAGAGAGTTGGCATATTTCAGACATGATGATCTCGCGCTAAACCAAATTTTTTAAACAAGTTAGGAAGTAAAATCAGAGTCAGCAAAGTACAAGAAATAAGCCCTCCAATCACAACTATCGCCAATGGACGTTGAATCTCGGCACCAGGGCCAGTAGTAAATAACAATGGGATCAAACCTAAAGCTGCAATACTCGCGGTCATCATGACTGGACGTAAACGGCGCATAGCACCTTCACGAACAACTTCCTCAATTGCAACACCACGAGAAATCAGTTGATTAAAATAACTAATCATCACTAAACCATTCAGTACAGCAATCCCCATCAAGGCAATAAAACCAACTGATGCAGGAACAGATAAATACTCACCTGTTAATGCTAATGCAAATACTCCACCGACTAACGCAAAGGGAATATTGACGAAAACCAATACGGCTTGACGCACCGAACCCAAAGTCGTAAATAGTAAAAAGAAGATCATTGTTAATGCAGCAGGTACAACAAGCATTAAGCGAGCAGCCGCACGTTGTTGGTTTTCAAATTGCCCCCCCCATTTGAGTGAGTAGCCGGTTGGTAACTTGACTTTCTCTGCAACCAATTGTTTTGCTTCATCTACAAAACTAACTAAATCACGATCACGTACGTTGGCACGTACCACTGACATTCGTGATGCATTTTCACGATCAATTTTTACGACACCCTCAGTCTTAACCACTTCTGCTAAAGATAACAATGGCACTGCAGCTGCATTCTCAATTGGCAAGGCAATATTGGAAAATTCAAAACTCGACTCTCCCAAACGTGGATCCCCTTTCATCATTAATGGAACAGGGCGCCCCTGTTCAATAATGGAACCTATTTCTTTGCCTTCCACGAGCATCTTGAGTTGGGCTTGAACATTTTGACTGTCCAATTGATTTCGTATAGCCATATCACGATGGATTCGCAGCTCTTGATACTGTACTCCCGAATTTTCGAGTGTCATGACATCTTCATTGCCTTCAATGCCTTGTAGAACTATTGCAATTTGCTTTGATAAATCATTAAGCTGGTCTAAATCACTTCCAAAAATTTTGACAGCCAAATCTCCTCGTACTCCAGACAACATTTCTGAAGTGCGCATCTCTATGGGTTGACTAAATGTTAAGTTCACGCCAGGAACATCTTGAAGTACAAGACGAATTTTTTCTAAAATTTGCTCTTTATTTTTGACTTGCCATTGCGTTTGTGGTTTTAGCACAATGAAACTATCTGTTTCATTTAACCCCATAGGGTCTAATCCCAATTCATCAGAACCTGTACGTGCCACAATTCTTTCAACTTCAGGCACTTGTTCCAAAATACGTTTTTGAATATCCAGATCTAATGCAATTGAGTTTTGTAAGCTAATCGAAGGGATTTTTTCTAACTGTAAAATAGTATCTCCCTCATCCATGGTTGGCATAAATGACTTTCCAATGAATGGGAAAATCAATGCAGCCAGAAGTAAGGTACCACCTGCTAAGACATAAATCTGTTTAGGATGGGCTAAACTCAGATTCAAAAGTTTTCGGTAACCAGTTTCTAATTTAGCTACTAAAAAGGGTGTGTGATGTGCTTTCGGTTTTAGAAAGAATGAACACAGTACAGGAATCACTGTCAAAGAAAAAATTAGTGAACTTGATAAAGCAAATACAATTGTTAAAGCCACAGGTGAAAAGAGCTTCCCTTCCAATCCTTCAAGCGTGACCAATGGAATAAACACTAACATAATAATGATCATGCCTGCTGTGACTGGTACTGCAACCTCAGACACTGCGCGGTAAATCATATTTAATGGCGGTAAAAAAGAACGTTGCGGTGACTCTTTTGCTTCAGCAAGTTGCATTTCAATATTTTCAACCACTACAACTGCAGCATCCACTAATAAACCAATCGCAATCGTCAAACCACCTAAAGACATTAAATTGGCACTTAAACCAAAATGGTGCATCATCAAAAAAGTACTTAGTGCAGATAATGGTAAAACTGCCGCAACCACTAAAGCAGACCTTAGGTTTCCTAAGAACAATAAAAGTAAAATCAAGACTAAGACAATAGCTTCTAATAACGTTTTACTTACGGTATGAATGGCTCGGTTTACCAACTCACCACGATCATAAAATGGTTCAATCGTTGTACCCTGTGGCAGAGTTTTTTCAATGTCGGACAAATGCTCACGAACATGTTGAACGACTTGACGTGCATTCGCACCTTTTAAAGTTAATACAATACCTTGGACAGCCTCACCTTGGCCATTTTCAGTCACTGCACCATAGCGTGTGAGTGCTCCAGTATGTACCTGTGCAACATCTTTAACCCGCACCAATGTTCCTTGATGGCTAGAAACAATAATATCGCCTAACTCTTCAAGGTTTCTGACGCGGCTATCGCTTCGGATCAGTAATGACTCTCCATTTTCATTAAGCCGCCCAGCACCATCACTGGCATTATTTAGCTCGATTGCCTGTTGTAGCTGTGTTAAAGATAAGCCTCGTGCCGCCAGGGCCTCTAAATTAGGGGTCACTTCAAATGTACGAACAAGTCCCCCCAAAGCGTTAACATCGGCGACCCCTTCAATTTTACGAAGTTGTGGACGAACCACCCGATCAAGTAGAGTTCGTTTTTCCATATCACTGAGTGGCCCATGTAAGGTAAACATAAAAGATTCACCTAATGGGGTCGTCATGGGTGCAATTCCACCTGACGTACTACTTGGTAATGCAGACATCACATTACTTAAACGTTCATTCACCTGTTGTCTAGCCCAATAAGGGTCAGTGCCTTCAGCAAAGTCTAATGTGATAATCGCAATCGCGTATTTAGATTGCGAACGCATTACTGTCTGATGAGATATTCCCAACATTTCTTGTTCAATGGGTACAACAATACGGCTTTCCACCTCTTCGGGCGTCATGCCGGGCGATTTCATCACAATTTGTACTTGCGTACTTGACACATCAGGAAAAGCATCAATTGGTAGTTTCGTAAAAGCAATGTAGCCTGCCACACTGATCGCCAATGTGAGCAATAATATTAAAATGCGCTGACTAAGTGAAAAGGCGATAAGACGTTTTAACATATGTCTCACCTCAACGTTCTGTAGTGCTAATAGGTGCTTGCTCTGCACCAAAGCCAGACCACACCGCCTTGAGACGCTCTACACCACTGATAGCAAGTTGCATTTTGGGTTTTAATTTTTCAGCTGTAATATAACTTTGCTGCTGATCAGCTGATAGAACTTCAACCGTTACAGCTTCAAACCCCTTCTGATTTTTAACAAAAATAATGTGTTTACCATCTTGTGAGGTTATGGCAGTACTTGGTACTGGCCATGCTGCAATTACTGTTGGCTGCTTACTTTGAACATGAACTTTGACAAATTGTTGCACCCGCAAACAATTATGTTTGGTATCCATTTGTACGATGATATTTTGAGTTTGTGTATTCCCTACAAGTGCTGGAGCGATATTTTGTATATGCCCTGTAATATCACAACCTTCAACCTGAACAACATCCCCAATATGCACATATTTACTGTCAGCTAAATTAGCTTGTAATAACAATTGTAACGGTGAATCAGCGTTTACAAGTTGACCTAATACTGTACCAGCCTCAACATACTGACCTGTAGAAACCTGTAAGTTTTCTATATAACCACTTGTTGGGCTTTTAACATAGACAATGGAATTTAGACTATTTACCTGCCCTCCTCCCATAAATTGCAGCATTCGCTGTTTTGCACCTAAGTTAATATTAAGACGCTGTACTTGATTCTGTGCCTCTTGCACACGCTTCTCGGCAATAATGCCTTCAGCATATAAGCTACGTTCACGTGTTAAATTTTGCTGGGCTAATTGTTGTTGAGCACGAAGCTGCAATATTTCATTTTGAATCTGAATTAAATCTGGACTATGTACAGCAAGTACATGATGATTCCGGGTAACTTCTGCCAAGGGTTGTACCAAAACTTGCTGCACCATTCCTGAAACAGGACTAGTCAGTACAACTTTGCTTTCTGGTGACCACTGTACTTGCCCTTGTAAAATAATTTGTTTTTGTATGTTAGTAGAAGAAGCACCTAATGTGTGTAATTTGATCCCAACTTGCTCAATTTGTTTTGAAGAAATTAAGATTTGTTGCTCTGAGACTTCAGGACTCCTCTCAGCCTCTGAAACCTGTCTCTCTACTTTAGCCTCTATATTTTTATTCGAGAGCAGCTTACTTCCCCACCATAGCCCAAGGCTAATCAAGATCAAGACGCTCATTAGATATAATAGTTTTTTAAAATTTAGTACATCTACTCGCTGATCCACTCGTTTCATCCTTCAAGAGATTTTCTCTACAAAGCTAACATTAAGTTCTTAAGATCAGATTAAGTTTATAAACCTATTTCAGACTGCATAGGCCCAAGTGAACCGTATTGGGTTTGTGGGAGACTTTTATTTAACTGATGTTACGTAGTAAGTGCATTTTGAGCATCTTCGCTACTACATGTTGTAGTCGATTTATAAATTATTAATAATCATTATATTAAACTATATATTGTTATTATTTCTCACGAAAATCAGCATCAAAACATAGGTGACTTTTATAAACTAAAATGTCTAAAATGAAGTGACCAAAACCACATTAAATGATCTAAATTGATCAAAATTTTACTCCACCAAAAACTATATACCAGTAATCAAATCATATACTTATAATTAAGGTCATTTAATGGAATAAATCTCGGTGACCTTGCCAAGGTTGGGGTTTTAGAACAACATGAACAACAACTGATTATCACCGCGATGCAAAAAGCCAAACACAATGTGTCTGAAGCGGCCCGTTTGTTGGGTATTAGTCGAGCAAAGCTCGATTATCGACTTAATAAATATTATTAGGGCGTGTCCTCATTTGAAGAATTGGTTTTAAATACTTAAAATCTTCCTTTGACTTATTTTTATTTCTATATTTTCAATGGCACGTACTCTTCTTACCGATGATATCTGTCAGCAAATTCAAGATACTATGCGATTACATGATTGCTACCGTTCAAAGAATAGTAGAAATATCATGGAAGCGATCTTATGGAAACTGCGTACATGCGCCACATGGCGTGATATTCCTCAAGAATTTTGTCCTTGGCAAATTTGAAAAGTAAAAGTTCAGTCGCTACCCTTGCTCGGGAGTTAGGACTTTCACGATCAACCATCTACCGTGAATTAAAAAGAAATACTGGGCAACGTGGATATAGAGCTCAACAGGCAGCTAAATTTGCAAGTCAAAGACGGTACCGTCCTTCATCATCAATGACAGCATTTGCCTTCGCTTATATTGATTATTTGATTGGTTTGGACTGGTCACCAGAACAAATTTCAGGTGCTTTAACACAACGCGGTTGGCTGGATGTACCTTGATCAACGACAACGTTTAGGAGATTTCGAAGGTGACACGGTGATTGGTAAACATCATAAAGGTGCTTTATTGACTCTCGTTGATCGAAAGAGCCTGTATGTACATATTGTTCATTTAGGGCCAACGAGAGCATCCTCTCAAACGATTACTTGTGCATTAGATCGTTTACAAATGAGCCATGCTTATAGTGTGACATTTGATAATGGCAAAGAATTTTCCGAACACAAAAGAATTACTGATGTTGGCATAGAGACGTATTTTGCTGATCCTTACAAGTCTATTCAGCGAGCTAGAAATGAAAATACGAATGGTTTAATCCGTCAATATCTGCCAAAATCATCATCGTTTGATGACGTGTCAAAGGAACAAATAGAGTAGATAGAATTTGCACCCAACCATCGTCCTAGAAAAACCCTAGGTTAGTATACACCGAGTGAAGTGATGGCTGGTTTTTATACTGTTGCACTTGCCGCTTGAATCCGCCAAATAAAATCATTTCTTCTGGATCTAAACGCTTTAGCCGAAGTTGGTCTACAACCACCATATTGTCCTGTGCTTTATCCATTTTCCCCAGTGTCTTCTTTTCACACTGTCCTTTAGACTTTTTATTACCTTACATAAATCCCTATCGACAGCAAGCAGTAACTTACGATATCGCGAGCAGTAGTAATGCTTGATTTTTAATTTTTTCTGAAAACTCACTGCTTATTTCCCCATTGAGTAACATCATTTTCAAAACTAAAGCTGGGCATGGTTTTTCAAACCTACCTTCAGATATTGTTAATGCATCAATGAGCAATGGTGTCATCATTTTTTTTCTGCACAGGTAAATTATTTTTAGCGTTAAAATAATAGAATATAAAAGTCTCAAATTTAACAAAATAGAATCAAATAGATTTTATATTTACTAAAAAAGTATCTGAATTATATGATTTATTTACTAACTTTATTTTTATACTAAATCAAAACAGCACGCATGAACCGGAATATGACGATTAGCGAATTGGCTAACCGTGTGCATGTGGATGAAAAGACAATCTCACGACTTGAAAGCGGCAAACCCAGCTCTAACCTAAAAAATCTTATTTCCATTCTCGTTGTATTTGGCTTGGAAAATAGTTTGCTTAATATTGCGAACCCACAAAATGACGAAGTTGGAAAACACTTGCTACCAAAAAAATTCGGGTACGCGCTAATAATAAATCAGAGGCTATGAGTGATGACTTCTAAAAATCTGTCCATGCAAGAAGAAATTAAGAGCTGCTACATTTTTTTGGATACAGGTGATACGCCACAAGTTGTTGCTCAATATGCGCTCAAAGATTCAATCTATAATTTTATCTACGGCAAGAGATATTTGAGTCGTAAGCGTCCGCTGAATCCCATACCAATTTTTAATTCGATTTAGGTTTCCAGCAGTGCGGCAGCAATTCTTCAATTTGGGTCACTTTGTGTGTCGGTAGCCTTTTCAGCACATCACTTAAATAAGCATACGGATCCAAGCCATTCAGCTTTGCTGACTGGATTAAAGTCATGATATTCGCCGCTCGCTGGCCGCTGCGCAGCGAACCTGCAAACAGCCAGTTCTTACGTCCCAACGCCCAAGGTCGCATTTGATTGTCGGGTAGTCAGACGCAGTTACCTACGTCCAACCCCCTAAGAACCGTGCATGCGAGTTTCCCAGCACACGGCTCAAGCCTCTGCTAAGGCGCCATTCGGCACCCGGTTATACATCGTTGACATT
>NZ_VOXR01000033.1:0-24927 GCF_013420645.1 Acinetobacter sp. C15 | reverse complement strand
GGATAATCTTTTTCGGATTCAATCAATAATTGAACCGCTCTTTCTCTGATTTCAGGGGTATATTTTGGTTTTGTCATCGGGACATTCTCTCAAGAAAGTTGGTCTCCGACAAACCCGGTACGGTTCAATCATTTAGCAACTTTTAGTGTTTTAGCTAGTACCCTCAATGCATTAGAAATTAATGATAAACCCAAGGATGAAAAGCCAAAAGATAAGGCTATTTATGCTGTCAATTCGGAAGGTGATGAGGAATTACTTTCGATTGTTGAAATAGGCAGCGAAGGATACCCTTGTACAATTTTTCTAGATGGTAATAAGTTAATTGCTTTAGATAAGATGTCTTTTGAAAGCAACTTATCTGAATTAATTTCTTCTGCCACTATTGGTGATAAGTTCCAAAGACTTCTTAAGACAGTAAATAAGAAATAGATTTATTTAGAAAATAAAGCCCCATCAAAGGGGCATTTAAGTATTAAAGCAACTGCAGCTCATCAGCTCGAATTTCAGTTACCTCCCGATCCGTTCCTTTACTGTCCTTCCACTTCCTTGTACGCAAGCTGCCCTCAATATAAACCTTGCTGCCTTTCTTGAGGTACTTACTGGCAATCTCAGCCAATCGGTTGTTAGTGGTGATTCTGTGCCATTCTGTAGCCTCTTTGCGCTCTCCAGTGGCCTTGTCTTTCCAAAACTCAGTAGTTGCAACGCTGAATGTCGTAACGCTGCCACCGTTGGGGAATTGCTTTGTTTCAGGGTCACGGCCTAATACACCCATCACAGTTACTTTGTTTACGTTTGGCATTGCTCAATCTCTTAATATGCTTGTACTTGTATATGTGTAATTTTAGGTGGACATGGTGGACAAAGTGGACATTCGCTTATATATGCATGATTTTAAATAATTAAATCTGTCCACTCATAGGAAAAACAATATATAAAAAAAGTGGACATTAAAATCATAGTAGGTGGACAAGATATATGTGCCTTGAATCATGTCCACCCTATGTCCACCTATTAAATATATATTCATATAAAGTGGACAAAATAATATCTATATATAACAAGGTATTAATTATAAATATTATCTCTATGTCCACCATGTCCACCATGTCCACCATGTCCACTCTGTCCATCCAATAAAATCTATTTTCAGATCCCACTATCTAGGTTCTGCATAGCCTCAATACTAAAGTGCATCATTCTAGGCCGTGTGCCATCGGGCAGAGTATTGCTAGACTTCTTGACGTATAGCTTTTTATCTCCCTCGATAAACTCTTTAATCCAGCCGTGCTTGATTAATACCTTTTTGACATTGGCCTCATTCATCCCGGCACACATTTCCTTTTTAAACATCGTAGGTGATACAAGGTAGATTTTGCCCTCTGGATCGTAGTAGCCGACACGGTTATGAATACGTGGCCGGATAACTTCACCGTCCGCTTGTCTGATTACAGTTAAATCCTCAAAACGGCTTGTACCATTGGCCTCAAAGAATGACTTGATATGCTCAAGCGTTTTGGTTTCTTCCATGTTCTCGCCACCGCCTAGACTATTCAGCCAAGTATTAAAACATTGCGCTACGGCTTCAAATGCGCGTCCTTGCTGCCAGCCTGTAATGCCTGCTTGTGTTGCCAGCTCTCCAGCTGCAGCTACGAGTGCAAAACGACGTAGAACACGGCTAGCTTGACCATTTTTAACCTGACTGTGCTGTTCAATAAAGCTGTCCAGTAGAGTCTGGGCTTTCTGCATGGTCCTATCTTTATCCTGAGTCAGATATTCCAGCCATTTAATGCCGGCATGGCCATAATGCTGTGATGCCAGTTCATTAATGCGGTTACCAATGTCCTGTGGTGCTGTACCATAGTTAATACAGTCAAATACGCCGTATCCTTTGCCTGCATCACTAGGAATATGCGCAAAGCGCAGCAATAGCCCTGCATCCAGTTCGATATTGCCACGGCGCAAATGTTCCTCCAGAGTCACTTCACCAGTAGAGGTATACATGAGGCTGAATTGCTTGGCATCTCGGTTTTTTCCGGCCTTGGTACTTCGGGCCTTACCTTGGCCACCGGTAAGCATATAAACAATATCGGATACCGCCTTCGGTACAGCCTGACGCAGCTCATCCAGATTTAGAAAACTATCGTTTCTCAACTCGGCTTCATTCTCTAAAGCATTGTCTGTGGTGCGCCATGACTTCGATATATGCTTAGGATTACCCCATACACTACATGAGGCTTTAGTAATGGTACTTTTGCCATCAGTTGATGAACCATAGATATGAAAGCCACCACTTTCAGCACCTAAGGGCAAAACCAATTGCCCGGAAAAGGCACATGAAAATGCCAGTACAGCTAAAGCATGTGGCTCAATCAACTCGCTAAGTTCCTGCCATTGGTCAAAGGTCCCGGATACGGTATAAGGGCTTTTACTATCACTATGAAAAAGCAGTTCCTCATCTTCACTGTTACCATAGGTTTTATTGGGTGTAGCAAAACAGTAGCCATGCCATCCGGCCCGATCTACACACCTAAAACGCTGCTCTATTGGGTAGTCCTGAATGTAATTGATAAATACATTTTTCTTATACGCCTGACGCGGTGGCATCAAACCATGATTGGCAATAATCTTTAAGGCTTCCTGAGCTTCACCCATAAAATGCTCATAGGGAATTAGCAGGCGGTGCAAAGTATTATCTTTGTCATGGAATTGAATAACACGCTTCCAGTTATCATTATTCAAGCTTCTTGCTTCACCTAGGATAATGGCCGAATGACAAATAAATGTACGTGTCTGCTTCAGCTCACCATCTTCATCCCTTTTTTCTTTAACCAGATACAGCCCATTATCTAGAATATGCAGAAATGCACCGTCATCCATCTTAAAAGGCTTGGCCAAGTGGCCTTGGGGTAGATTAGCCTTTTCAGATAAGGCCTCTATAGCCTCATCAAGGAACGCCCGTATTTCTGCTGTGTCCTCATCCTTAATAAATTGAAAATAGAATTCACTTACACCCACTTTCAAATACTGATTAAGCAATCTGACAGGTGTATTTTGCTCTAATGCCTTAAATGGCTCGAGCTGCAGTTGTTCAGGTCTGACAGGTAGATAAAGCTGTGTATATCCAGCTGCTGACAGTTGATTAATAACAAACTGGATCTGCTTAAAATCACCCGGCTTAAGTGCTGTTTGATGTTTACTGCACAGTGTAGGTAGTACTACCAAAGCAACGGCATACCCAGTGTGAGCGATTTTAAAGAATGACTCCAGGCTATAGGTGATAATGACAGGCTGGGTATGGTCAAAATCACCATACCTCGCAAAACCCTTGGCCAATCCGTCAGGCATAACAGCCACACGCTGCCCATCCTGAATTACGGCACATTGGAGAAGTTCCAGCTGCCCGTTATAGATCGGCATAATTAAAGGGTTTTCGTATTGAATACCACCAACCTCTACATTGATCTGGTCAATATAAATTGGCTGTACAGGACTACCGAAACGCTCAATAACTGGATGATTGATATATTCTTTATCCAGTGGATTAAGTAGTGTGCAATTTGCTAATATGGATTCGGGTTTGATGGAGGTGGTGATATTCATAGTGTCACCGCCTTTTTATCTGCTTTCCATTCAGCTTCGTATGCTTCCGTTTCATTGGAATAATGACTTAAGCGGTTTTCAGCAATGTATTGGTACATATCTACAATATTTTCTAAGGCATGAAAGCCAATAATATTTTGATGGCCAGTTTCTTTTTTTATGTCCTTCAAGCGCTTTTTAATATCTGTAATTGCAACACTCATCCACTGCATATCGCACTCAGCTAATGAATAAGCATCAACCATATCGCCAGCGTCATAGGTTTTAGGTGTGTTTTTAGAATTAATTTGAGTAGGCATGATTACACTCCCCATACTTTTTTAAGCATTGAGGAAATGCGCTGAACTAATCCCTGCTTTTGTGCAAAGTCAGTAGATTGAATACGCTGGCGTGTAATTTGATGGATATTTTTAGGCATGATTAATGCGCTCCTAGAGAATTAATAGAAGCTCTGCCAATTACGACCAAGTAATTATGGTGGCAAAGCTGAAAGGGGTTGGTCGACTGGCTCTCTAGGTCACCAGCACACTCGAAAGTGTCCCCCTCCAACTTCGCCATAAAGATATGCGAACGCATAGAGGTATTACACATACAAAAAAAGCCCATTAAGCGGACTGTATGCGCTAGAGAATAATAGCCGACCAAAGCTAATTCACCATGTGGGTGAACAAGCCAATCATAACTACGAAATTTTCGTAGTGCAATAAGAAAAGCTGTCTTTACCGGAATAAAAGATAGTTTTAATGATTTGGTTGAGAGTTTTTTCATGCTTCAAACCCCTCTATAAGCGTGTCACAAATACGCTGTAAGCTACCGGCATGAAGAACCAATACATCTTTCGCTTTAGGATTCTTCATAAGTTGGTCCATACCCTCGTTGATTGCCTGCACCCCATCCCCAATAGAGATTAATTCGACAAAGCTACAGGCCTCCCCAGTTACGATTAAGTCCGCTTCAGTATCCATTTCATCATTGATCCGGTAAGAGACCATTACGATATCTTTCATGTTTTAGGCCTCCAGGACATTTGTTTGATGAGACAATACAGGGCGACTAGATCTAAAGTTTTGAGCAAATAGATTCAATGCTGTTTTACGTTGCTCATAGGCACATTGGGAGCCAATTAAAATTAGATCCTGTGCTTCTAACTCAGCCAGTAAGTCCAGCTCATCATATGAGAGTGTGTCACGATCTAGTCCAGTAAATTGACCGGTCATGGCCCAGTTGATAAGCCTCGCCTCATTCATGTAGTGATGAGGTTTGGTTTCCTTACCTTGCTGTTGTCTAGACAACTGCAGTACTGCTGATACTGCCTTGTAGGTTGCAGCCGCCTGGTGACGTAAACGGCGTTTATCAAATATTGGATGGCTGCCGCGAAGCAAATGGTCGATCTGCTCATCACACCAAAGAGCGAAATCAATATCGAGCCATTGGGCAAAGCGTACTGCTAACTTGGGATGAAGCCATGTACCTTGGGTAAAAGAACTAGAATTACCCTTCTTAGTTTTTATAAAATTTGTGATACCAGATAATCCCGTATCACTTTTTTGCTTTTGTCTTTTAACTAATGCCTCAATATATCGCTGCGTATCAGGCAAATTAATCCAGTCGTTAGGACGTTTGTTGAATCGCTTTGCTGCTTCTGTAGCATTAAACCAGCCATTTTCATTAAAGCTGAGTGGTTGGCCATTGTATTGAGAGATGATTAAACCTTTCATAGTAACGCCCTCACTGTACACGATTAATATTGACGCTGGATCCAGTTAAAACGCCGTCACTAGAAAGGCCAACTTTCTGCCGGTTATCCATCATCTGGAGTAAATGCTGTTCTGCTTCTTCAAAAGTAATGCCGAAATGCTTTGCAATGTCCTCTAGGTTGTACATAGGTTCGCCGTCATCCGTGTAACCGCTTGGCGGTGGCAGTAGGTTTAACTCTTTTGCCTTTTGGTGCATCTCTGCTTTGATATGCTCAGGCGTGTAGTGCATCGTTAAAATGAGGGCCTGCTCAGTGATGGGGTGGTGTTCCCCATACTGGTCCAGCATTGCCTTATAGTGGTCGAAAGCCTTGAAAAACTCGGGGTTTACATCATGGTTCATTGTGTACCCCCTCGAAACTTAACTGTAAATTTGCCTTGCATGTTTGGATACGCACTGCATTTGAATGCTTTTCACGTTTACGACGATGCATGCCATGACTGTGGAACGTACCTTTATCCTTTGAGACCTTCTCTTGCATGCACAAGCGGTTTAGTTCTTCATAAGCAGTTTGTCTGGCTGAATATGAGCCGGTCTTGCGGATAGATGGTAATACTTCAGCAAATACCCATGTTTGAAAGCTAAGTGCTTCAGGTTTGGTCGACCGGAATACAATTCGGTAAAGGTTTTCTTCACTAATAAAAGTAATGTTTTGATTACCACCATTGGTAGGGGTATACAAAGTATGTATACCCTTCTCATTCATGCTGAATCGACTTGTATGAGCGTTTCTAATATCTAGCGCCTTACACACATCGGGAAAACAAAACAAAGGTTCACCATTGGCATCTAGTGCAACTCGAACGTCATGCTTATTGAAATTAAATATTGCTAGATTCATGCTGCCACCTGCTTAAGCTCATAACGTGCATGAGTACCCTTACTATTAAGGTTCGGCTCGTTATGAGTCACAATGTCATACCCGGCAAGACGTAAGCGCTGGATGACGGCGCTAAGGCGATAGCAGTCAAAATTCTGAATAGCCTCAGCTTGTGAGAGTGTTTTACCTTGTTTGAGGTGGGCTAAAACTTGGGTTTGATGATTTATATTCATGATTAGTTCTCCACGCCGTCTAGCGTTTCGATTAATTCAACCAGGACAGAAATAATCTCCTTTACGTCCTGCTTCTCTTCCAACATTGAGATGGCATCGATAGCAATCGTTCTGGCCACTGCCATACGCAGGCAGGATTCCTCATGTTCTTTTTCAAGATCTATTACACTATTGATAGCTTTACTTAATGGACGCGCCAGCTTGTCAATGCACTGTCGTTTAAATTCAGGATGTGAGCGGTCTAGGCCTCTTGATACCTTCCCTAATTGGGTCATTCTTTTAGTGATGTGAGTCATTGATTAAGCCTCCATCGTTGCAATGTTGGCTTGTTCTTCTATCCATGCTTGAACTTCTGACATACGCCACACAGTGACATTGCCGCTCATGCGGATAGGCTGAGGAAATTTACCTTGTTTAACCCAGGTCCAGATTGTTTTTTCACTAACCGGCAATAATCCGACACGCTCAGGCTTGGCATTAACTTTGCGTTTCATGCCTGCATTTTCGCCTGTCTTTACTGTGTAGATTTTTTCGGGGGTAGATGGCGCACTGGCTAACTGTTTAATCCGTGCATATTGTTCTGTGTAATGTGATGACATAAAGCACCCATCCTATTCATAAGTTGAAATAGAAAGCCTTTGCAGTTCATTGCATCGGCTTGATGGGTGAATAAAAACAAATAAATATTGGGGTCAGGAAGCATCAAAGGAGTAATGGCAATATAAAAACTCTGCCATTACCCCAATATAAAGTTATGATTTTTATTGTTTTATTAAGGTATTATCTTTAGTAAAAACTATGGATTGATTTTCTTAATCCTTCCTCCTTTTGCTATGGGGTGACGGCAGATTTTATCTATATAAGTACGCATAGCTGCACCTTGTACATCTGGATAATTTTCTTTTATCCACTCCTCTACAACGGATTGCTTTGGAATAGGTAGGTTGCTTTCAGGGTCATAATTTATCCAGAACTCTTGAACTACTCCATTAAGTGCATCTAAAGCGGGTGTGGTATATGTTGGCTCTGGTAAAAGTGATATTTCGTTATTGTGGGGGTAAAAGGATTTAGCTTTTTCAAGCGTTGATTCAACATCGATTACTGACAATTGTTGTTCAAAATAATCTCTCTTTTTTAGCCATTCTTTTAATTCTTCCCTGTGTATTTTTGTTTTAGGGTAAGACATGGTATCAATGTCATCTATTCCAGTTCTTGATTGTTCGATAGATTCGCCGTAGTAACCAAAATCATTTTCACGCTCTAAAACTATTAAAGGTGATTTCAATTCTTGAGTGGCTATCGCCTCAACTAATGCCCTCATCAGCATTAAGCAATCCATCCAATTGATAGGCTTCTTATGCTTTAGTTGAAAAACTAGATTGCTATTATAGTCAAATTCGTAATCAATTGGATTAATAGCACACGTTAAAAGGCTTGCCTCTGCTATTGAAAGTATTTTTATATCTTTCCAGTGCGTTAGGTTTGGGTTACCTGCGTTTTGGTATAATTCTCGGATTGTAGCCATTCTTATTTTGCCTCCCACAGCATCCCCAAAGGTGACTAGGTAAACAAGTTGGGTACTTGCTTGTCGGCTGGCCTGCCTATACCTAGCTGAATCAATATATCAACTAATTAAGTAATTGCTAGTTATTGCACGTCCTATCTTGTCGTACTCAAACAGACTTTTTAAACAAGATAATATCGGGGTCATCTTCCTTGTGTAGATGGTTGGCTAGTTCTTCAATGTCGGGGTTGTAGTAGGTATTAATTAAAATGCTTATGGTTTTATGGCCTGTAATTTTTGCCAGCACTTCTACTGGGAGCTTTGCATTTTTAACCATGCGTGAAATGGCTTCATGTCGGGTATCGTGAAAAGTTAAATCATTAATTTTTAATTTACCTTTCACCACCTGGGTAAAGTATGCTGACAATCCACCTCTGCCCACTTCACCATCAGCCACCTTATTTTTAAGAGTGCATACATCGGTTTCGTCTATCCCTCGCATATAACTTAGAAGCTCAATAGCTCGCTTGGATAAAGGCACTTTTCTAGCTGCGCCGTTCTTTGTAAGCTCCAGCTCGACATGCTTGTCGTAAACATCCGCCCACTTTAAGCCTGTTATCTCGCTTGCCCTCATTGCTGTTTCAATAGCAAATAAAAACGCCCATGCTGTTTGTTGTTTCTTAGTGATTGGCTGAGAACGTCCATCATATTTAAAAGCATCCAAGATTCTCTCTATCTCATCTTGTGAAATACGTCTGTTTCTACTTACTGACTGTTTCGGCTTGGCTACATCATCCAATGGGGAGCTGCTCATAATTCTTAGCTCTTGTCGTGCATACTTGAATACAGCACTTAATAAGCCCAAGTCCCTAGCTACTGTCGCACTCTTTACCTTTTTTAATCGCTCATCCCTAAATTGAATCATGTCTAGCTGCCCCAGTTGGTTTACTGGCTTTTTCATCAACCGGGGAAATGATTTTATATATCCATTCAGAATGACTATTTCCACACGCCCACCTCTTTTATGTGGTGTGACCTTTTCAGCATAAAGCTGGATCAGATCAGCAAATGCCATATCTGATAAATCCTTAATCTTGTCCTGTCGTTTTTGTTCTGTCGGGTGGATGCCCTCGGATATTTGTTTTTTTATCTCGTCACGTCTTAAACGTGCATCTTTAGCATTGAGTACCTTTGGATACTCGCCCAGTGTGATTGTGTTTTTTTTACCGTCCAGCGTATAAAGCACTTTCCAAGTTTTGCGACCTGTTGGAGATACGAATAAGTACAGCATCTCACTATCATTGATTTTCTGTAGCTTGGAGGTTGGCTTGATAGCATCAATTTGCAATTTAGACAGCATCATTATTTCCTCAATAATTCATACAGTTAAGAGGCTTTAAAATTTATGGCGATTAACTTTTTCATGTGAGATTTAAGAGAAATCATTTCATTTATTAATGGTTTTATCTCACTTATGGCGATTAATTATTTTTAACCTCCATTTTAACCTCCCACTTTAACCTCCTGTTAGTCTATTGCATGTTATTGCACCACACAAGAAAAAGGCTCAATCCCTTTCAGAATCAAGCCTTCACGTTATATTAGGTTATGGTAGGTTTTTGCTAATATATTGCCATATGATTGCGATGAATCATTTCCAGCGAACGCGCTTCACCCAATACCTGATGCACTTTGTCCGAGGCCAGACCTTTAATAATGTCTGCTGAACGCGAGCTAAAGTTCACCCGCCCGACAGCCACCCGATGGCCTTGACGATCGACACATTCCACCACATCACCACGCTCGAAATGCCCTTCCACGGCGCGTACACCCACCGGTAACAGGCTACGATGATTTTCCTTGATGGCTTTTACCGCACCTTCATCCAATACCAGACGGCCTGCGGTTTGCAGATGCGCCGCTAGCCATTGCTGATGTGCGGTGATACGATCATTGTCGGTAATAAACAGCGTACCGAGCATTTCGCCATCCATCAGACGGGCCAGTACATTATCACTTTCACCGCTGGCAATTAAGGTTGGACAACCCGATTTGGCTGCTAAACGCGCTGCACGGACTTTGGTCAGCATACCGCCACGGCCAAACTTGCCACCATCACCGGCCATATCGAACAGGCTTTCATCTAAAGCACGTACGGTATGGAACAGTTTGGCATCCGGATTAGAGCGCGGATCAGAATCAAACATGCCTTGCTGATCGGTCAGGATAATCAACAGATCCGCATGTACCTGTCCGGCCACCATAGCTGCCAGGGTATCGTTATCACCAAAACGGATTTCATCAGTGGAAACCGTGTCATTTTCATTAATGACTGGAATCACGCGCCAGTCAATCAGGTGCTGCAAGGCATCACATGAATTGAGATAACGGCGACGATCTGCCAGGTCATCATGGGTTAATAACACTTGCGCAGTTTTAATGTCGTGTTTTTCCAGCACGCTGGACCAGGTTTGTACCAGCCCCATTTGACCAATGGCCGCACAAGCCTGAAGACTGGGTAGATCAGTGGGTCGATTCTCTAGTTTCATTCGAACCATGCCTTCAGCCACAGCACCGGAGGACACCAGAATAATCTCGTGTCCTGCATTATGCAGATCTGCAATCTGATTCGCCCAATGCGAAATTGCATCCAGATCTAAGCCTTTCCCGTTTGCTGTGAGTAAAGATGATCCGATTTTAACAACGATTCGTTTACAACCCTGGAGCTGACGTTGCCCATCTACCACTTCTATCATCTTGTCCTCAGTTACTCTTCATCAAGAGCTTAACGTACGTAATATACTTCCATTTCGCCATCATCTTCATCGTCATCATCGAAGTCATCGCCCTGACCCGCCAGACGTTGCTGACGACGCATTTCACGATAAGCTTCTTTAGCGGCGATGGTTTGCTCGCGTGTTTCAGCTTCAAGCTGGTCACGGAAGGCTTTCATTTCTGCTGCATAGTCTGGATCTTCAACTTCGCGTTCGCGTTGCTGTTCAATCTGATCCATCAGGTAGTACACCACTTCTTTGGTACCTTCAGACATTAGGCCCGAGGTCTGGAATACCGGACCATCCCATTGCAGTTCTTCCAGAATATGTTTACACCATTCTTCGCGTGAATCTTCCGGTAATTGGTCGAGCTTGTTCAGCACCAAGACTACGGGCAGTTTGGCCAGCGTTGGCGAGAATTTTTCCAGCTCGTTCAAAATGGCACGGGCATTGTGTGCCGGATCTGAACCATCAATTGGCTGTACATCGACAATGTGCAGCAGAATACGGGTACGCGCTAGGTGCTTCAGGAAGCGAATCCCTAAACCAGCCCCTTCTGCCGCACCTTCAATCAGACCTGGAATATCGGCCATCACAAAAGAACGATGACGATCGGCATCGACCACACCCAGGTTTGGCACCATGGTGGTAAACGGATAGTCTGCAACTTTTGGTTTTGCTGCCGATACTGCACGAATAAAGGTTGATTTACCGGCGTTTGGCATACCCAGTAAGCCAACATCTGCCAGCACTTTCAGCTCTAAACGGATTTCGCGGAATTCACCTTTCACACCTGTGGTAAATTTACGCGGGGTACGGTTAGTCGATGATTTGAAGTGAGTATTCCCCAAACCACCATCACCGCCCTGGGCAACCAGTACTTTCTGACCGTCTTCGACCAAGTCAGCAATAATGTCACCAGAATCTGTATCTACAATCGTGGTGCCTACCGGTACTTTCAGCACCACAGATTCACCACCACGGCCAGCACAGTTTGCGCCTGCACCATTTTTACCGCGCTCAGCACGGAATTTACGGGTATAACGATAATCTACGAGTGTACTGGTGTCGTCATCGGCCTGAATATAAATGCTACCGCCACGACCACCATCACCACCATCTGGACCACCAAATGGTACGAATTTTTCACGGCGAAAACTGGCTACGCCATTGCCACCGTCGCCAGCCTCTACGGTAATGACTGCTTCATCAACAAAGCGCATCTTGCCAATCCTCTAAAAACTTTAAAACCGCCTATTCTGCCATATTTTAAAGGATTTCTCGAATAATTTATGCAGCAAATCTATTGTGCTCACAATTCTTTTTACAATTTGTGTGTCGCCATCTAAAAAGCGCAATCTAGCTAAAACCGGACAGCGCTTATTTTTTTCCAAGCATGATATTCAGCAATCAAATGATTGTTTTTTCTTATTTCTATTTTCAGTCCACAACACCTATAGTGTGCTACTCGCTGACTTGAGAAATTGTTATGTCCTCCCCAACCGCCACGCCAGTGCTGTCCCCTCAATTTGTATTACTGATGGCGCTGGCCTGTGGCCTCTGTGCCGGTTCTGCCTATTTTAACCAGCCACTCATTTATTCAATTGAAAAAAGTCTGGGCATTAGCACCAGTCAAGCCGGCTTTGCTGTAGTAGTCGCGCAAATTGGTTATGGTTTAGGACTTATGCTATTGGTGCCACTGGGTGATTTACTCAATAAACGCAAGCTAATTGTTAGTCTGATGGTCTTCGCGGCAATTTCACAAATCCTGCTGTCTTTGAGCAGCAGCCTGTCTGGACTGTATTTCTTTACCTTATGTGCCACTTTTGGTGCGATTTCTGCGCAGGTGTTAATTCCGTTTGCCTCGACCATTAGTCCGCCGGAATCGAGTGCTGCCATTGTGGGTAAACTGATGAGTGGTCTGGTAATGGGGATTATTCTGTCGCGCACCTTTGCCGGTTTTGTATCGACTTACTGGTCATGGGAAGGTGTGTATTTATCTAGCGGAATACTAACCTTAGGCTTTGCCCTGCTGATGTGGCACAAACTGCCGAATACCGAGCCACAATCCGGTTTAACGGTGATGGGAATTTACCGTTCCTTATTTAAACTGGCGCAGCATCATCCGCATTTAATTCGCCGTGCCTGTGCCGGTGCCTTGGGCTTTGGCATTTTGTCGATGGTCTTTACCTCAATGACCTTTGTCTTGGGCAGCGCGCCTTATCATTTTAGTGATTTTGAAATTGGCCTGTTTGGCTTACTTGGCGTGATCGGGATTTATTCGGCCAGCTGGTCGGGGAAAACCGTGGGACAAGGCAAGGAAAATCTGGTTGCAACGCTATGTATTTCCCTGATGCTGTTGTCCTGTATTCCGCTGTTTTTTGCCCAGCAGAATATTGTGGTCTACGCGATTGGGGTACTGATGAGCTATTTTGGCCTGACCGCATTTCACGTATTAAACCAGAACCTGGTCTATCGGATTGATATTAAAGCGCGTTCAAGAATTAATGCGGTATATATGACCATTTACTTTTCAGGGGCAGCCATTGGTTCACTCGGTGCGGTGTATGCCTGGGAACATTTTGAATGGATTGGCTGTGTGGCACTTGGACTAGTCTTTGCGCTTGGTATTTTAGTGATTGACCGTTTTGATTTTAAAAAGATGAAACAGGCTTAAAATATTTTGATTCATCACTGCTCATGACTCATTCATAAGATAAATCCTGCAAGTTCCTTCTCCCTTTGGGAGAAGGCTAGGATGAGGGGCTGTTATGCTGAATGAGAAGTTTAAACTAGCTTATAAAAATATTTCTTTTTATTATTGTTGATCAATTGCATAGCGCATTAACTTCTGACCTAACGCGATAAAAGTATGACCCATTTCTTTTCCAAGCCTAGATACTCGATAATCAATAAACTCGATATTTTTCGACGTTAACCTCCGCGAATAGCTTGAATATAATCCTATTCTTTTATGATTAAATTATTTAATCCTATCCTTGAATCTTTGATCTCCAGTCGTGTCTTCCAGAAATTGAAAATGAGCCCAACATGTTTGTGCTTAAGTTATGGAATTCGGCTATGAAATAAAAGTCAAAATAATGGCATAGACCACTAAAAGTGACGCGGCCAGATGTTCAGAGGGTTTCATTATTGCTTCCCCACCCGCAACTTAATATCTATTTTGAAACGCGCGCTTTATTCTCTAAAATCTCAGGCAAACTACGCTCTACCCATCCAATCAAGTAATTTAACTTTTCAGACGCTTGCGAACCCAAAATCGTCAGCTGATATTCTACTTTTGGTGGCACAACGGGATAAACCGTTCTTAATATAAAACCATCTTGTTCCAGTATTTTTAAAGTCTGCGCTAACATTTTCTCGCTCACCCCTTCAATGCGCTGTTTTAACTCGCTAAAACGATGTACACCATCACTTAAACAGCGCAGAACCAATACCGACCATTTATTGGTTAAGTGTTCCAAAATTTCACGCGATGGACAATCCGTGGATAAAACCTGACCAAGCAATTTACTGGTTTCATAAGCTGACATAAAAATCTTTCCTGTGAGTAATAGGCTTACTTTTTGGTACGTACTTACATTTAGTAAGTTAGCAGATTAGTATTTAACCATCAAGATTATTTTTCAAACAATGTTGGAGTGAGATATGAATATTGCAATTACAGGTGCAACCGGTCAGTTGGGTCAATTGGTGATCCACCATCTTTTCAATTTAAGTTCAGAACATCACCTTATTGCATTAGTCCGTAATATTGAAAAAGCCCAGGCACAATTACCGCAAGGCATCGAAATCCGCCATTTCGACTACGACAAGCCTGAAAGTTTAAGTACCACATTATTGGGCGTAGATAAGTTACTTTTAATTTCAGCCAATGAAATTGGTCGTCGTACGGCACAACACCAGGCTGTGATTGAAGCCGCCCAGGCAAGTCAAGTTCCCTATATTGCCTATACCAGTTTGTTAAATGCAGATCACTCCAGTTTAGGCTTGGCACAGGAACATCGTGAAACTGAAAAATTGATTCAAGAAAGTGGATTGAGCTATACCCTGCTTCGCAACAACGGGTATATCGAGAACTATTTGGGTGGCTTAACCCAAGAGATCCAACATGGCGCAATATACGGTGCAAGTGGGGATGGTCAAATTAGTGCCGCGTCTCGTGACGAATATGCTGAAGCAATTGCACGTGTATTACTCACAGATACCCATCTGAATAAAACCTATGAGTTAGCATCAAGCCAAAGCTTTACCAAGGCTGATCTTGCTAAAGCCATCTCCGAAGTGAGCCAACAACCAGTGCAGTACAATAACTTAAGCCCTGAAGTCTTTGAGCAACTGTTGCTACAGGTGGGCTTAGATGAGGGTTTTGCCAGTTTCTTGGCGGATGTCGATGCTCAAACCCAAGATGGCGTCATGTATAGCCAAAGCCAGGATTTGCAAACATTACTGGGACGTCCAACCGCAAGTATTACAAGCATTTTGCATAAACTGATCTAAAGTCAGCTTCAGTTTATGGATGGATCTGGCTCAGTTTCAGATCCATTTTCATATCCAGATTGGCTTGTGTGCGTCGTTCAACATTACGCATCGTGGCATTAAAACCGGAAACTTTCTGCAAGGTCATTGGATCATTCAGATTTAATTGCGGTGCAAATTGATGCAGCAAGCGAACCTTTAACAGCTCATGAAATTCCAGACCGACCGGGCCATTAAATAAAATCTTCACTGGCAGCCGATAGGTGCGCTGCAAATGAAACGGCACACTCATTTTAATTGGAATATCCAGCTGTAACGGCAGTTTGGGCAATAACGGATTCTGATAGATTAAATCGGTGCTGGTCTGTAGCGGCATCAGCTGATCAATTTGAATATGGGTTTTATAGTCCACTTTTACATCAATCGGTGTGGTGACTACAAATTGCAGATTGGCCGGATATTTGCCTTCTAACGGCAATTGCACCTGCTGATCCAGCTGAATTTCAGTATCTAAATGGCCTTGGGTATGCGCCTGTAAATAATTGCCGACCTCAATATGAGTGGGTAAATCTTCCGGTAACAACAGCCGTGCTTTTTGGGCATTCACATACATCGAGGCCTGAATATTTAAATACAGCCAGAACAGAAGTACGACCAGCGCAGCCACAATCAAGCCCAACACAAGCTGATGGCGAAGTGAAGAAAACATCTACACGCTCCTCTACTCGACCATTTGTACAGTAGTCTGTGGCTGCGCCGTTTCGGCCGTCGCCAGACGGATACTGTTTAAAGGAATATTCAGCTCACCCTGCTCAATCTTAATTGGTAAGGTATTTTTTACATCCACTGAGGCCTTCAGCGCGGTTTGAATTGGCACATTTAAATGACCTTGTACCGGAATCTGGGTATTCAGTGTGGTTTTTAAAGGAATATTCAGGTTTTCTTTTAATACCGTTTTTACCGGCGCATTAAATTTCAAATGGACTTTTTGTGCCAGCGGCACATCCATATGAATAGGCACATCCAGCACAATGGGAATGGTGCCTTTGAGCGGCAAACTGATGTCTTTACCCATTAACCTGACTTTGACCTGGGTATCAACCGCCAAGGGCTGGTTAATTTTTAGGGTTTCCCGCACCGGAATGGTGGTACGAATTGGGACATGCGTATCAAAATACACCCGTGGATTTAAGGTTTGGGTCAGCGGAATATCCAGATTTTCCTGAATGGGAATAACCGTATTGACCCGGCCACTGACATCGACATCCAGTGCATCATGAATTTTAACTTCGGCTTGGAGTGCTTCCTGCAAATCAATATTGACCTGCTGGTTTTCGAGCGGAATATAAATCTGAAAATGCCGAAAAATCCATAAGGCAATTGCTACACCTACCATGGCTGCCAGCACCATCAAGATTATGCCGCGGAGCATCAATCTGTTTGGCAACGGTTTATCCTATCTGTCATTTTTGTTTTTCTCGACAGAAATTGTGCCCAAAAACCGTGATACGGTTTGCAATTTTTTGTATAGCATCTTTGCTTATTATTTTAATGGAAGATAAAAAAAGAGCCTCAAATGAGGCTCTTTCTGATCTGCACTACAAATTAAGCATTTGTTTCAGCAGGAACTTTTGGATAGCTTACGCCACCCATCTGTTCAGCGATACGCAGTACCTGGCAGCTATAGCCAACTTCGTTGTCGTACCATACATAAGCCGTTAAACGGTTACCTGAAGTGATGGTTGCTTGCGCGTCGAATACACCTGCAGTACGTGAACCGATGAAGTCAGAAGATACCACTTCAGTCGAGTTGGTATAACCGATCTGACCTTGCAGGTTCGAGCTGATTGAGATTTGACGGATGTATTCGTTCACTTCGTCACGCTCAACTTCTTTCTCCAGCGTCAGGTTCAGAATTGCCAGTGATACGTTTGGTGTTGGAACACGTACAGAGTTACCGGTTAACTTGCCTTTCAGCGCTGGAAGTGCTTTCGCCACTGCTTTCGCTGCGCCAGTTTCAGTAATTACCATGTTCAATGTCGCAGCACGGCCACGACGGTCAGCTTTGTGGTAGTTGTCGATCAGGTTCTGGTCGTTAGTGAACGAGTGAACTGTTTCAACGTGACCGTTAAGCACCTTGTATTTGTCGTCTAACACTTTCAAGGTTGGCGTGATTGCGTTTGTAGTACAGCTTGCTGCAGAGATGATGGCATCTTCATCCAGAATGTCGCCCTGGTTTACACCATAAACAACGTTCTTCATGTCACCTTTACCAGGTGCAGTCAGAATGACACGTGCTGCGCCTGGGCATTGCAGGTGCTGAGCCAGACCGTCAGCATCACGCCATTTACCGGTGTTGTCGATTACCAGTGCATTGTTAATACCGTATGCAGTGTAATCTACTTCAGACGGGTTAGAAGCATAGATCACTTTAATGAACTGACCATTCGCAATGATTGCTTCGTTTTCTTCATCAACAGAAATGGTGCCAGAGAATGGACCATGGATCGAGTCACGACGTAATAAAGACGCGCGTTTTTCCAGATCACCATCTGCAGATTTACGCACTACGATGGCTTTTAAGTTCAAGCCACGGCCCAGACCAGACTGACCAATCATTAAACGTGCCAGGATACGACCAATACGACCGAAACCGTAAAGTACAACATCACGGCCTTCTACAGAAGTTGGACGACCTTCAACCGCTTTGACTGCAGCTGCTACAAATGCATCTGCATCGCCGCCTTGCTCTTTAAAGGCAACCGCAAGTTTACCCAGGTCGATTTCAGCAGTACCAATGTTTTCAACTTTTGCTAATGCTTCAAGAATCGGGAAAGTGTGTACAACTGAAAGCTCAACGTCCATCATACGCGTGAAACGGTGTGCTTTTAAAATCTGAATCACTGAACGGTTAACTAAAGAACGTCCAAATACTGAAACAACAATATTTTTCTCACGGTACAGCTTACCGATCAAAGCGATCATTTGTTCCGCGATTTCTTCACGGTTTTTCCAGCGACCTTGGTGCTCTGCGTGTAGGGCGATGATAGTCTCTTTGCTCACAGATACGTCCTCTAATTAATTGTATATCTAGGCATAAAATTCAAAACCCGACAATTGTAATGGAATTGGCGGCAAGATTGAATCAAAAGCTGTCTAAGACCGCTCTATTTTGCTATATATTCAGTATAAATTTGCAAAATAGTTGTAATTATTTTTATGATTTCGCTCCTAAATCTTTATAAACCGCTATTTTTCATATAAAAAAGAGCAAGTTATCTGTTTGTTGCTTTATCAGACAAATTTTACCGACTGATAACAATATTTTTTTGCTATTCCAGCCGGTCCTGATAGTTCTGGACATTTTTTTGCAAGGCCCGTTCCTGCCGTTTCTGTTTCAGTACATGCAGTACACCTTCAATCACCAGCAGCAATACCGCCAGCCAGATTGGAATATAGGTCAGCCATTCATCGGCTTCAACACGCTCGCCCAGCATCATTGAAGCGAAAGCCAGCAACACCGGTTCCAGATAGCTAAGCAGACCAAAAATTACAAAAGGCAAATAACGGCTGGCCAGAATATAACTGCCCAAACCTAAGGCACTTAAAAAACCCAGTCCCAGCACGGCCCAGATCAGATGCGAGTAATTCAACAGCAATGCCATGCTGTCGCTATAAACAAAGCCCAGATAAAACGCGACTGGTAAAATCAGGAACAGATCCCACCAGAAACCGCCCAGGTTATCGGTTTTAAACTGACGGCGTAAAAAGAAATACAAAGGATAAGCCAGCGCCACATACACAGTTTCCCAGGCCACACTGCCAATGCGCCAGATTTCATGTCCGACGCCCAGTACGGCTAGCGCCACCGCCAGCATTTGCCAGCTGGACAGTTTTTCCTTATACAGCACACAGCCAACCAGCACCATCACCAGTGGCAACAGGAAATAACCGAGCGACACTTCCAGACCACGGCCGTTAATTGGCCCCCATAAAAACAGCCACAGTTGCGTGGTACATAAGAACGAACTGATCAGCAACCACAGCAATAAAAGCGGCTGTTGTAGCACCCGCCTGAAAATCTCGGCCACATGCTTTAAATCACCACTCCACCACATAAACAGGGTGATAAAAGGCAAGGTGGACAGCATGCGCCAGGCAAAAGTTTCTTCACTGTCTA
Source organism: Acinetobacter sp. C15 (assembly GCF_013420645.1). Classification (NCBI taxonomy): domain Bacteria; kingdom Pseudomonadati; phylum Pseudomonadota; class Gammaproteobacteria; order Moraxellales; family Moraxellaceae; genus Acinetobacter; species Acinetobacter sp. C15. Next base: position 5,561 of record NZ_VOXR01000033.1, on the reverse strand, counting down.
AAGGTTGCAGAAACTGGGTATAGAAATACAGCACACCAAAAGTGATGGATGCCAATACAGACAAAGCAACGCCTTTATACATCTTTCACTCCTGATCTTTGCCGAGCGCTGATTATACTCAGTTCATCTCCGGAAAACTCTGTTCGTGCATGAATTATTGACCGAAAAATAAAAAACCATGCCGGAGCATGGTGTATTTTTAGTAGGAGATTGCTTTAACGGGCTGTCTGTTTGGTGTGAATAATATCATCCAGGTTATAGCCTAAAGATTTGGCATATTCGAGATATTCATTGATCACTTCGGGATTGGCCTGCGGGGTACGCGACAACACCCACATATATTTGCGATGTGGCTCACCGACCAGCACGGTCTGATAATCTTCATCCAGTTTTAGCACCCAGTAATCACCGCGACCAATTGGCATCCAGCGGATAAATTCTGGCAGGAAGCTGACTTTCAGTTTGGTATTAAACGGCGCATTTTGTACAAAGGCTTCACCAATAGAGACGGTTTGTTCGCCATTTTTGGTGATACAGCGATTATCGACCTTGATGTTGCCATTTTCATTTAAGGTATAGGTCGCCGTGACATCCCGATCACATTTATTCTGGAAGGACATCGGTTTACGTGCTACCTCATACCAGACCCCTAGGTAGCGGTCCAATTCTACTTTTTCAACAGTCGGCAACGGTTCTTTTTGGGCATAAGCCATGGTGGCCAGCCCTAAACCGACCAGCACTGCCCCGCCTACGGCAATTTTTGCCAATTTATAACTCGCTTTAGGGAGATTATTCGTTTTCATCAGGTCACCTTATAGCTTCAATATTGTTCTGGAGTTCTCAGCATACTTGGCTAAATTAACGGTAAATTCAGGTATTTACTGTTGTGTTATGTAAGGAGTTTTTTAACAGTTCCCACACTTTTCTTTACTGCAGCATTTGTGCCTTCAAACGAATAATTTCATCACGCAGACGTGCGGCCTGTTCAAACTGCAATTCTTTTGAGGCTTTGAGCATCTCTTTTTCCAGCTTGGCCACATGCTTGGCAAACAGTTTCGGGTCCGACACGATATGCCGCTCATCCGCGGTTAAGGCCAAGGTTTGTGCTGCCATCTGCTCATCAATTACGTCTTCTTCCAGCACCTCGCCGGTATCAATTTCTTTAATGACCTGACGCACAGCACTGCGCGGAGTAATCCCATGCAACTGGTTAAATTCAATTTGCTTGGCTCGGCGACGTTCAGTTTCATCAATGGCTTTTTGCATGGAATCGGTTATCCGGTCAGCATATAAAATCGCCTTACCGGCAATATTCCGCGCAGCACGACCAATGGTCTGAATCAGCGAACGTTCGGAACGCAGGAAGCCTTCCTTGTCGGCATCCAGAATCGCCACCAGCGAGACTTCTGGCATATCCAGACCTTCACGCAGCAGGTTAATCCCCACCAGCACATCATAAATTCCGGTACGCAGCTCATGAATAATCTTGACCCGCTCGACCGTATCAATATCGGAATGCAGATAGGCCACTTTAATGCCGTATTCTTTTAAATAGGAACTTAAATCTTCGGCCATGCGCTTGGTTAAGGTCGTGACCAGAACCCGTTCGTTTTTATCTTTACGCAGGTTAATTTCCGACAGGACATCATCGACCTGGGTCAGCACTGGGCGGATTTCAATTTCCGGGTCAATCAGACCGGTTGGACGCACCACCTGCTCGACAATCTGTTCAGCTTTTTCCAGTTCATACTGCGCCGGTGTGGCACTGACATAAATAGTGCTTGGAATAATCCGTTCCCATTCTTCAAATTTCATTGGCCGGTTATCCAGCGCGCTTGGTAAACGGAAACCATAATTGACCAGGTTTTCCTTACGCGAACGGTCCCCTTTATACATGGCACCAATTTGCGGCACGGTAACATGCGACTCATCAATAATCAGCAAGGCATCATCCGGCACATAATCAAACAGGGTTGGTGGCGCTTCACCGGCCGGACGACCGGATAAATGACGGGAATAGTTTTCAATGCCGTTGGTATAGCCGAGCTGCTGCATCATTTCCAGATCATAACGGGTACGCTGCTCGATGCGCTGTGCTTCCAGCAGCTTGTCATGTGCACGGAAAAAGCCTAAACGTTCTTTCAGTTCTTCACGAATAGTTTCAATGGCGCGCTGCAAATGGTCTTTGGGCGTCACATAATGGCTTTTCGGGTAGATGGTGACGCGTGGCACTTTGCGGATCATTTTGCCAGTCAGCGGATCAAACCAGCGGATCGAATCGACTTCATCATCAAATAGTTCAATCCGGATGGCATTCTGCTCTGATTCTGCCGGGAAAATATCAATAATTTCACCGCGAATCCGGTAGGTCCCGCGCAAAAATTCCAGTTCATTGCGGCTATATTGCATTTCTACCAGCCGGCGGATGATATCTTCACGTTGAATCCGGTCGCCCTGCACCACATGCAACAACATGCTCATATAGGCATTCGGATCACCCAGACCGTAAATAGCCGATACCGATGCCACAATAATCGAGTCACGACGTTCCAGTAATGCCCGCGTCGCCGACAGTCGCATCTGGTCAATGTGATCATTAATGGCGGCATCTTTTTCAATAAAGGTATCGGAAGATGGCACATAGGCTTCCGGCTGATAGTAGTCATAATAACTGACAAAATATTCAACCGAGTTATGCGGGAAAAAGGCTTTAAATTCACCGTAGAGCTGGGCCGCCAGAGTCTTGTTATGCGCCATCACAATAGTTGGCCGCTGTAACTGGGCAATCACGTTGGCCATGGTATAGGTCTTGCCGGAACCGGTTACCCCCAGCAGCAACTGATCATGCATGCCCTTTTGAATTCCCCGCACCAGCTTTTCAATGGCCTGCGGCTGATCTCCAGCAGGTTGATAATGGGTAACCAATTCAAAAGGTTGATGATCACTCACGGATAGCGTACTCATACAGATCGAAAAAAATAGTCTAACAGATTCAGCCTATTATCTGGCTTCAGATTGTAATTTTTGTACACTTTCTTGTCACCGGCAGCATCGGCAAGGTTCTGTTTTTAGTCCGCAGTGCAACTGAAATAAAGACCTTCACCCGCTGCTGTTTGGCACACTCTCACCAGACATACCCAGATCAAAGCAAAATCTTCATGTGAAACAGAAAAACACCCTCGTCTTGTGCTTTTTCACTTGATTCTGCCCCGCTTCACGGGCAACATGAACACAAGGGATCACATAGATTTAATGACAATGACTTACCGATATCATGATGAAAGTATTATTAAAAGCTTGCCTGAAGATACGATTTTTGTCTTTGGCAGTAATCTGGCGGGTGATCATGCCGGCGGTGCAGCGCGCACTGCCCTGCAACACTTTGGCGCCGTGCGCGGCGTAGGTCGTGGCTGGGCCGGACAAAGCTTTGCCATTCCAACCATGAACGAGCATTTGCAGCAAATGCCACTGTCGCAAATTCAGCACTATATAGATGACTTTAAAACCTATACCAAAAATCATCCGAAAATGAAGTATTTTCTGACTTCAATTGGCTGTGGTATTGCCGGTTATAAAGTCGAGGAAATTGCCCCGATGTTTAAAGGCATTTCCCACAATGTGATTTTCCCGGCCTCCTTCCGGCCTTTTGTCGAGAAATCTTTACCGAAACTGAATCAGCATTTTCTGCATACCATTTTTCGTGATCCGGTAATTTTTGCCAGCAATCCGGATGAGCTGATTGAAGTACTGGCTTTAAATGACAATGAAAAAAGTCTGGCTAAAATTTTGCTGAATACCCAGATGTACCCGACCGACAGCAATGGCCGTGACCGGATTTTTGAAATTGAAGATATTTTATATGGCCTGAAAGGCAAGGTCTTCGAATGGCAAAGCAACTCTGAAGGTTCCATGCTGTTTGGCGGGGTGATTCTAGCCTTACTGGAACTGTATAGTATTAATGAACAGGATTTTGCCGAAGTCTGGCATGGTCAACGTGAAATTACCCCACCGCGTCCGGCGCATCGGGCCAAAAAATAATCCCTCTTTTTAATACCAGAGCAGCCGGCCACTGAGCCGGCTGCTTTTTAATCCAGTGATGCAAATCACATTTATAAAAATAAACACAATTCTTATCACATAATAAAAACTTGATTATAATTCTATTTTTCATTCACTAGAATAATCGAGCTTCAGACTATGACAATACTGGACACGCCTGTTTTTACCCTTGCGCCGATTGCCCTGTGGCTGGAAGACTTTAGTGAAATTAAAAAACAGTTTGAGCTGTGGCGCGCACAAGGCATTCAGGATTTACGTGGCTATTTACTGGAAGATCCAAGCCGTGTCATTGAATGTGCCCGTAAAATTAAAATTCTGAGCGTAAACCAGAAAACCCTGGAACTGTATGAAGCCCAAGATCTGCAGCATTTAATTAGCAACCTGGAGCAGATTTTTAAAGGTGATATGGCCAGTACCCATATTGATGAGCTGATCAGCTTGTGGGAAGGTCAAACCGAATTTTCCAGTCAGGCGGTCAATTACAGCCTGAACGGTAAACGGCTGGATATCCAGTTACGCGGCACCGTAGTCCCTTCACATGAGCATGACCTGTCTTTGGTGCTGGTCAGTACCGAAAACATTACCCCTTATACCGCAGCGCGCCGGCAGGCAGATCAGCAGCGTTTACTGGCTGAATCGCGCTTTGTCTATTCTCCCACCTCCTTGTGGGTGGAAGATTTTAGCCGGATTAAAAGCCGGCTCGATCAGCTGTGCCATTTGGGCATAGATGATTTCAATACCTTTTTAGATGTGCATCCGGATTTTATCCAGCAATGTATCCGCGATGTACTGATTATTGATGTCAATCAGGCCACGCTGGATTTATTTGGCGCCCCGGACAAAAACACCCTGCTGCAAAATATTCATAAATTTTTTGCCGGTGAAATGCAGCATACGTTCAGGGAACAGCTGATCGAGCTCTGGAACGGCAATATTCACCATCAGCGTGAAGCCATCAATTATGCGCTGGATGGCAGCATCCGCCATGTATTGCTGCAATTTACCGTATTTCCCGGCTATGAAGAGGACTGGAGCACGGTTCAGGTGGCCTTGACCGATATTACCGCGCGTAAAAAAGCCGAAAATTATCTGGAATATCTGGGCAAGCATGATGTGCTGACCAAGCTGCTGAATCGCTCGCATTATAGCGAAGAAGTGAATCGCTTAGAGCGCAGCAGTCTACGGCCTGTATCCAGTATCTATATTGATATGAATGGCTTAAAAGTTGTGAATGATGCCTTTGGCCATGATAGCGGTGATGATCTGCTCAGACGCACCGGTGAACTGCTGAATCAGCTTGTCCAGAATACCCAGTACAGTGCCTGCCGCATTGGTGGTGATGAATTTGTGATTTTGCTGCCGGGTGCCGATGAGATTGCCGTTATTTAAAACCTACTCAAACCTACTCAATGTGGGTTTGATGTTTAATTCCTACTTCACCATCAAGAACCTAAAGCATTTGCTTTAGGGATTACCTCAATTCCATAGGCTGTCACGGTGTA
>NZ_VOXR01000032.1:0-25466 GCF_013420645.1 Acinetobacter sp. C15 | reverse complement strand
TCCGCCTGTTTTAAAATGGACATGATCTGGCTGTCAGTAAATTTAGATGTTTTCATGCAGAATCTCCTGCTCGTATCTTAAGAGAAAATTCTACTTTTAGATCCTTTTATTTTTAGGGGGGATTACCGTATTTTTGATTGCCAGTAGACAAAGAAATCCCCTTCCCTCATAGCCACATCCCCCTAAATTTTGTAGAATATGCGTTTTACCCCATGGTGCTTTTTTATGACCGCTTGGACTGCGCATGTGACTGTTGCCACCGTTGTTGAAAAAGACGGTAAATTTCTGTTCGTAGAAGAACAGACTGAAGGCGTTACACATACTGTCTTTAACCAGCCTGCAGGTCATGTAGAAGCCGGTGAAACCATTATTGAAGCAGCGGTTCGCGAAACCCTGGAAGAAACCGGATACGATGTACGTATTCAGGCTTTACTGGGCATTTATACCTATACCCCGCCCATGTTTCCAGATCGTACCTATTACCGTTTCTGCTTTCTGGCCGAAGCCATTCACCATCATGCAGATGCACAGCTAGACACTGGTATTGTCCGTGCCGTCTGGATGAGCCCGGATGAACTGCTTGAATCGGCCCGCGCCCGCAGTCCTTTGGTGATTAAAGCCGTACAGGATGCTCAGACCGGACAAAAATATCCTTTATCGCTCATTTACGAGCACCAAAATTCTCCCTTAATTCATAGTGTGGATGCCTAATCCTATGCAACAACGTGTCATCGTCGGTATGTCAGGTGGTGTAGATTCTTCTGTTTCTGCAGCACTCCTCCTTCAACAAGGTTATCAGGTTGAAGGACTGTTCATGAAAAACTGGGAAGAAGATGATGGCACGGAATACTGTACAGCCATGGAAGATCTGGCCGATGCCCAGGCCGTATGCGATAAAATTGGCATCAAACTGCACACCGCCAACTTTGCCATGGAATACTGGGATCGGGTTTTCGAGCACTTCTTGGCAGAATACGCCGCTGGCCGTACCCCTAACCCGGACATTCTGTGCAATAAAGAAATCAAATTCCGTGCGTTTTTAGATCATGCCATTAACCTGGGTGCTGACTTTATTGCCACAGGTCACTACTGCCGTCGTGGTGAAACCATGACCAACTCTAAAGGTGATCAATATGCACCTTTATTGCGTGGTGTCGACAACAACAAAGATCAGACTTACTTCCTGCATGCAGTACATGGTCGTGAAATTAACAAGACCCTGTTCCCTGTCGGTGAAATTGAAAAGCCACAAGTACGTAAAATTGCAGAAGAATTGGGCTTGGCGACTGCAAAGAAAAAAGACTCCACTGGTATCTGTTTTATTGGTGAACGCCGCTTTAATGACTTCTTAAAACAATATTTACCCGCACAACCCGGAAAAATCGTGCTGGAAGATGGCAAAGAGGTTGGTGAACATCACGGCTTAATGTACTATACGCTCGGTCAACGCGGTGGTATTGGTATTGGCGGCATGAAAGGTGCAGCTGAAGGTGCCTGGTTTGTACTGCATAAAGATGTAGCCGGCAATCGTCTGGTGGTTGGTCAAGGTCATGATCATCCACTGATGCAAAGCACGATTCTGTGGAGCGAATCCATTGACTGGGTCGCAGGTGAACAGGATATTCCTGACACCGGTTTCCGCTGCACGGCAAAAACCCGGTATCGCCAACCTGACCAAGACTGCGTATTATTTAAAGATCCAGAAACACCAAATGGTGTACGTGTTGAATTTGATCAGCCACAACGTGCAGTAACACCAGGTCAAAGCGTGGTGTTCTACGCAGGTGAAGTGTGCTTAGGGGGTGGCGTGATCCATCATACCAATGCCCCTCACCCGGATTTTGTTTAAAGGATTGTTTCGGCATGACAGAGTTACCGTTTCAACAGCCTCGAACTCTGAATGTTCGCCAGAATCGTGCTTTGGCCCTCGCTGCTGTGTTTCAGGCCACGCAGCTGACCCATATGACCGCACTGACTGGCCGACAAAGTATTGGCGATAGCGGTAACTTTTATCTGGAGCGCCTGATTCAGGCCAGCCTGAATATCCGTCCAAGTAATAATCAGAGTGGCCAAACCTTAGACTTTTTTAGTCAGCTGGCCGATATCTCCCTTGGTTTAAAAACCCTCGAAAATAGCATTACCCATCCGTTTACCACCTCACCCAAATCCAGATTACCGAAAATGTCCAATGCCAAGTTGCCGATGTCCTATGCCATGGCGCTGCTGCAACTGGAAAAGAAAGTCTATAGTAATCCGCAATTTGTTGAAATTATTGAGCAATCCCAGCAAAAAATCTTAAAACAGCTGTCCTTTTTTGATAATAACTATTTACATCCAAGTATTCTCGCCAATCTTGCCCAAACCTATGTTGATACTGCTGGACAGATTAATCCGCGGATTATGGTGCGTGGCAATGCCGAGGCCTTTAAAGATTCTGCCCATACCAACCGTATTCGTGCCTCGCTATTTACCGGCCTGCAAATGGCACATTTGTGGCGTCAACTCGGTGGCAGCTCATGGGCGATGATTTTTAGCAAACGCAAACTGCTTCAAGATATTCAGGATCTTGCCCGTTTACAGTATCAGGTGGTCTGATCTGTACGGACATTTGTTTTAGGTTTAGTTCCAAAGTTTAAGGAATCGTTATGAACGCTTTAACTGCACTTTCTCCATTAGATGGACGTTATGCGAGCAAATGTGATGCTCTTCGTCCTTTCCTTTCTGAGTTTGGTTTAATCCATGCTCGTGTGACTGTTGAAGTGCGTTGGTTACAAGCGCTTGCCAATCGTCCTGAAATTACCGAAGTACCTGCTTTCAGTGCTGCAACGAATGCTGCATTAGATGCAATTGTTGCAGATTTCTCTGAAGAAGATGCGAACCGCATTAAAGAGATTGAACGTACCACTAACCACGACGTTAAAGCGGTTGAATATTTCCTGAAAGAAAAAATCGCCAACATCGACGAGCTGAAAAATGCCGGTGAATTCATTCACTTTGCTTGTACTTCTGAAGACATCAACAACCTGTCACACGCGTTAATGCTGAAAAACGGCCGTGATGTACTGGTTGCATCTATGCAGCAAATCATTGACTCAATTGTGGCGCTGGCTGAAAAACATGCTGATCAACCCATGCTGTCTCGTACACACGGTCAAACAGCTAGCCCAACCACTTTGGGTAAAGAAATGGCCAACGTGGCGTACCGTTTAGCGCGTCAAATCAAGCAATTCAACAATGTTGAACTGCTGGGTAAAATCAACGGTGCAGTGGGTAACTACAACGCTCACCTGTCTGCCTATCCAGACATCAACTGGCCTGCACATTCACAAGCATTTGTTGAATCTTTAGGTTTAACTTTCAACCCGTACACCACGCAAATTGAACCGCATGACTATATGGCGGAACTGTTTGATGCGCTGCGTCGTTTCAACACCATCTTAATCGACTTTAACCGTGACGTTTGGGGTTATATCTCGCTGGGCTTCTTCAAACAAAAACTGAAAGAAGGCGAAGTCGGTTCTTCAACCATGCCGCACAAAGTCAACCCGATTGACTTCGAAAACTCTGAAGGTAACCTGGGTATTGCCAATGCAGTTCTTGCGCACCTGGGCGAAAAACTACCAATTTCTCGCTGGCAGCGTGACTTAACCGACTCTACTGTACTTCGCAACATGGGGGTTGGTTTTGCACAGAGCTTGATCGCATTTGAAGCCTGCTTAAAAGGTATTGGTAAACTAGAACTGAATGCTGACCGTATTCTGGAAGACCTGGACAATGCACAAGAAGTATTGGCTGAACCGATTCAAACGGTTATGCGTCGTTACAACGTTGAAAAACCATACGAAAAATTAAAAGCGCTGACTCGTGGTCAAGCGATGACTCGCGACATGATGGTGAGCTTTGTCAACGGTAACGAACTCGAAGCTGTTCCGGCTGCGGATCGTGCACGTTTAGCTGAAATGACCCCTGCATCTTACACCGGTAATGCAGCTGAACAGGCAAAACAGATTAAAGATTTGATTGCTAAAATCTAATGAAATGATTTGAGTTTTTCACAACATCTTCTTTCTTCCTCTGGAAGCAACATAAAGAGGGTGTAATCTTGAAAAACTCAGCATCAAAAAGCGAAGCTCCGGCTTCGCTTTTTTATTATGATAATTATAAATCCCAATCCTATAACCAGAATGATCGACTACCAATTACAGGCCAAACATTGGCTAATGCTGGCCCTATTAGGCCTGGCCATGCTGCTTGCCAGTATCAACCCGATGGAATTTTCAGCCTATGTGCTACATCAGGTTGGAACGATCCTCATGCTAATTGTGCTGCTATTGCTCTTCAAAAAAGTCGGGCTAAGCTTTTCCAGTTTTGTTTTCTATCTCACCTTTCTGTTGATTCATATTTTAGGCGCACATTACCTCTATTCTTATGTGCCCTATAACGACTGGCTGCTGCATTACTTCGGCTTTGATTTAAACCAGTGGCTGGGCTGGGAACGCAATATGTATGATCGCTTTGTGCATTTTGCCTATGGGGTGCTGCTCTACCCGCTGTTTTTCCGCTTACATCGGCTGGGCTTTCCTAACGCCAAAGACTGGATGATCTTTCTGCTGGTCGTGCAATGGGTTATGAGCAGCAGTTTGATTTACGAATGGCTGGAATGGTTACTCGCCATCCTCCTCTCTCCAGAAGCGGCTGAAAATTATAACGGTCAGCAAGGTGATGTCTGGGATGCGCATAAAGATATGCTCCTGGCTACGTTCGGCGCGATTCTGGCAGGAAGCTGGAGCTTATACAAAGACAGAAAAAAAGCACTCGATTGAGTGCTTTTCATGTTTCAGGACAAAATTGGATTAGAGCTTAGGATCGCGCATTTGCACCAGATTGGCACTGGCTTTGCTTAAAGTATCCATCACCTTGTTAATGACCGTAGGCACCAGAGAATCGGCCACCTGTGCGGCTTGTAGGCCGAGTTTTTCACCCAAGGTTGGCTTGCGACGGGTTTCAATGACATAAACATCATGCTGTGGCAATAACCCTAACAGGTATTCATCTGAGGTTTGCAGTTTATCGACCAGGTTCAGATCGGAAGCATCCTGACCATACCAGTGTTCACCTGTAGCGACTTTTTCAACATTGAGCTGCGGACGGTACTTTTCAACAAAGTGCTTGAACAGGCTGTGAGTTTGTTGCAACTCTTCTTCAAACTTGGCCTTGCCTTCTTCGGTATTTTCACCAAACATGGTCACGGTGCGTTTGTATTGACCAGCCGTATACAGTTCAAAATCTATATTGTGCTGTTTCAGCAGGCGGTTAAAGTTTGGCACCTGTGCCACTACGCCAATTGAACCCACAATAGCAAACGGTGCAGAGATAATTTCATTGGCGATACAAGCCATCATATAGCCACCGCTAGCAGCGACTTTATCAACACAGATGGTCAAATGAAAACCGGCATCACGCAGACGTACCAGTTGTGCAGCGGCTAAACCATAACCATGTACCATCCCGCCCGGACTTTCCAGACGCACCACCACGCGGTCACGTCCAGCTTTGGCGGTGGCCAGAATTAAGGTAATTTCTTCACGCAGATTCTCTACCGCAGAGGCGGCCATATCCCCTTTAAAATCGAGTACGTAAATTTTCTGGTTATTCTTTTTACGCAGGCGTGCCTCTTTGGACAATTGCTGGCTAAATTGCAACAGCTCCAGTTTGGAGGCCGTAGTCTGCGCTATTTTTTTTCGTTGTTCGTTAATACGCGCATTTAAATGACGGATACGAATTTCGGCAGGTAGTTTTGGGGAATGAAATAACATATAAAAATCTGTTCTCAATTTTATTTTGGCTCAACTTTAGATGAGGGCGGATATTGAGAATTCAATATTAGCGCATTTATTTGCTTAATTTAATCCACTTCCGTGTTAACCGTAGTGTCATTTTTGCAACAACTAAAAAATACAGCCCTGTTGAACAGGACGGGATTTTTAAAAGCTGGGAAAGCTCAACATTAAAACCACCAACTGGATAGCAGATGGAATGATCTGCTCCGGATTCAGCCCTTCAAACTGAAATCTATTTAGGGTCTCATTTTAAGTTATGATAGGTTAGATAATCCATCAAATCCACTATGACCCTCCCCCTACCCCTCAACCAGAGCCATAAAAAAACCGCAAATATTGATTTGCGGTTTTTTGATATACAGCGGTTGGCAATTAACCAAAACGACCTGTAATGTACGCTTCCGTTAATTGATGGTCTGGTTGAGTAAAGACTTTTTCAGTCGAGTTCACTTCAATCAGATCACCCAGGTGGAAGTATGCGGTACGGTCTGATACACGCGCTGCCTGTTGCATCGAGTGCGTAACAATCGCAATAGTGTACTGGGTAGACAGTTCAGAAATCAGTTCTTCAACTTTTGCAGTTGCAATCGGGTCCAGTGCTGAACATGGTTCATCCATCAGAATGACTTCTGGTGAAACCGCAATGGTACGCGCGATACATAAACGTTGCTGCTGACCACCTGACAGACCAGTACCTGGCTGGCTTAAACGGTCTTTAACTTCATCCCACAGACCAGCTTTACGCAGGCTGTTTTCAACAATTTCTTCAAGATCGTATTTGTCACGCGCCAAACCGTGCAGTTTCGGGCCGTAAGCCACGTTTTCAAAAATTGATTTCGGGAACGGGTTTGGCTTCTGGAACACCATACCCACCTGAGCACGTAGCAACACCACGTCCAGGTTCGGATCATAAATATCCTGATTATCCAGCATGACTTTACCGGTAACGCGGCATGAATCAATGGTGTCATTCATCCGGTTTAAGGTACGAAGGAAAGTCGATTTACCACAACCTGATGGACCAATGAAGGCAATGACTTCATTTTCATAAATGTTCAGGTCAATGCCTTTAATTGCTTCAGATTCACCATAGTACACATGAACATCGGAGGTGCTGAGTTTGACATTGTTCGATTTGGCTTCTTTTTTGCTCGCCGCCTGGGTATCAAACTGAGACACAAACGAAGTTGCAGGCTGTTTGTGTTCTTCGCCTTCAGTTGACGTAAATTGTGTTTGCTCTGGATTCACTGCTTTATCCTGTTCTAAGGAATTCGGTTTGTCTGTGCTTAATACAGTAGTCATATTTTTCCCTCAATTACCAACGTACTTCAAATTTCTTACGTAACCAGATCGCCAGACTGTTCAGGCCGATCATGAGTGCAAGAAGTACGATAATGGCGGCAGCGGTACGTCCTTCAAAGAAGTTACGCAATTCATTGCCCTGCCATAGGAAAATTTGTACCGGTAATGCGGTAGATTGATCAAATGGAGATGCCGGTACGCTCGCAACGAAGGCACTCATACCAATTAATAGAAGTGGTGCGGTTTCACCCAATGCTTGTGCAACACCAATAATCGCACCGGTTAAAATCCCTGGTAATGCCAGTGGCAATACATGATGGAATACGGTTTGTAGACGTGATGCACCCAAGCCCAATGCTGCCTGACGAATAGATGGCGGCACCGCTTTCAGTGAAGCACGTGTGGTAATAATTACGGTCGGTAAAGTCATTAAACTTAGAACTAGACCACCCACCAGTGGCGCAGATAACGGTAAATGCATCCAGCCAATGAAGATGGCAGCGCCCAACAGACCAAATACAATCGATGGAACTGCGGCCAGGTTGTTAATGTTCACTTCAATAATATCAGTAATGACATTTTTTGGTGCAAATTCTTCCAGGTAAATTGCAGATGCCACACCAATTGGAATCGAGATAAAGATCACGATCAGCATCATGAACAATGAACCCATGAAGGCACCAGCCAAACCAGAAGTTGCAGGCGAACTACGCGAGTCCGGGCTGACAAAGATGTTGGTATTGAAAGTATTTTCTATAATACCTTGGGCTTTCAGATCATCTGCCAGCTGACGGATTTCCGGGCTTAGCTGCTGCTGTTCTGCCGGCAGGTCACGGTCAATATTGCCCGCAAGCCATACATCTACATTGGCATCGGCCAGAATTTTCACTTCTTTGGTTTGACCAATCAGCGATGGATCTGCCAGTACCATATCACGTAAGCGATAGGTTTCAGAACTGGTGTACATGTAGCCTAAATCATCACGCTTGGCTTCAAGCGCCGCATCTTTAGCGACGATACCATTAACGATAAGCGCATCCCAATCGACCATACCCATTTCAGTCTGCCAGGCAATCATACGGTCATTAAATTGTGCCGGAGATTCACCTGCCTGCTGTTTTGGCTGGGCGCCCACATTAATAATGCTTGGGTCAAAGTAGACTGGCACTGCCATACTGCTTTGCCAGAATGCCGGTAAACCTTTGGCCAGAATACTGCCGAACAGTAACACGACAAAGAATAAACCTGCCAGTACCGAGGCCAGACCAAACATGCGGAAAGTGCTTTCTTTACGATGGCGTTTTGCTAACGAGCTTTCAATTTTCTGTTTACGTTGTGCGCGTAATTCAGCGGCCGCCCGTGGATCAAGCGGTTGTTGATCCATTGAAGTAGTATTTGAAGTACTCATTAGTCGTATTGCTCACGATATTTACGCACGATGTAAAGTGCCACAATGTTCAAACACAGGGTAATAACAAACAGGGTTAAACCTAATGCGAACGCCACCAATGCCTGCGGACTTGCGAAGTCGGTATCACCGGTTAACTGGTTAACAATCGTCATGGTCACGGTTGCAACCGCTTCTAGCGGGTTGGCATGTAGTAACGGACTGTTACCTGCGGCCAGGACCACAATCATGGTTTCACCAATTGCACGAGATGCAGCCAGCAAGAAGGCGCCGATAATCCCTGGCAAGGCAGCCGGCATCACCACTTTACGAATGGTTTCCGACTTAGTCGCACCCAGACCCAACGAACCATCACGTAGAGCACGTGGTACCTGGGTAATGATGTCATCAGATAAAGACGATACAAATGGAATGATCATAATGCCCATTACCAGACCGGCAGTTAAAGCACTAGTAGCATTGATATCAATACCCAGCAATGCACCGGCACTTTTCAGGAATGGACCAATAATCATTAAGGCAAATACACCATATACAATGGTCGGAATACCGGCCAACACTTCAATGGTCGGTTTTGCCCATGAACGGAATTTCGGAGATGCATACTCTGCCAGGTAAATGGCAATCATCAGACCAATAGGTACTGCAACCAGCAATGCAATCGCACTGACCAGCAAGGTTCCCCATAACAGCGGTAACAGGCCATATTCACCATCGGCACTACCGGTGGTACTAAAACCTGGGTTCCACTGGGTACCAAAGAAGAAGTCCATTGGGCTGACGAAGCTAAAGAAGCGCATGGCTTCCCCGAACATCGACATCACGATACCAACGGTGGTCAGAATGGCCACACCAGAACAGAGGGCTAAAGAAATGTTAATGATCTTTTCAACCTGGTTACGGGCACGGTACTGTTGAGAGACACGTTTTTTCGCCCATAGCAAACCAATTAACGCTGCGCAAATCACAACGGCCAGTTTGATATAAGAACCAATGGTTTCAAATTTTGCTAATTGTTCAGCAGCTGCCAGTTCATAGGCGGCTGGTGTATCGGTTACACCAAAGCCAGACGCCAGTGCTTGCACACGGTCTACCAGAACACTAGTGCTGGCTGCATTCAGGTTGGCAGCAACATCTGCCGGCACATGACTCAGTACCACCTGTTCCAAAATGGTTGGTTCAACCAGATTCCAAACAATCAAAATTAAAAAAGCAGGGATCGCACACCACAACGCCACCAACGCACCATAATAACCAGGGCGTGAGTGCAACATTGCAGAATTATTTCCCTTACCTGCTAGGTTACGGCTTTTGCTTAACCCGATTTGATAGGCTATGGCAATAATTGCCAGTAACACACCTATGAGTAGCAGATTCATGTATTCTCCACCGTTTTTTCAATTTTCATTATTTGAAAAAACATCTCTTCGCAAAAAGCTGATGGCAGGAAACCCTGCCATCAGCTGTTTTAACCACAATTATTTAACAGCTTTACCTGCTTTGAAGTTCGCCAGGATTTGCGCACGTTCTTTGTCAGATAAAGAGATCAGACCTGCTTTGTCTAACTTAGAACCTTTACCAGATACTTTCTTGCTTAAGAAGAATTCTGTGTACTGTTGTAAGCCTTTGATTGATTTCAGGTGCTCACCTTTCACGTAGAAGAACAATGGACGTGAAACAGGGTAAGAACCGTTCAGGATTGTTTGCTCAGATGGCGCAACGTTGTTTACAGTTGCAACACGTAGCTTGTCACGGTTTTGGTCATAGAAACCTAGACCGAATACACCCACTGCACTTGGAGAAGTTCTTAAACGTGCCAGTGTTTCAGTGTAGTCACCAGCGATTTCAATCACACGGCCATCTTTACGGAAAGTTGTACATGCTTTTTTCTTCGCATCTTTGTCTAATGCTTTGATTGCTGCATAAGCTTCACAACCTGCATCAACCATTTTCTCCTGGAACACTTCACGTGTACCGTGGTTAGATGCTGGAATTACCAGAGTAATTGGTTCATTTGGAAGTGATTTGTCAATCTGGTTCCAACGTGTATATGGGTTAGCAACCATTTTACCTTTCGATGGAAGCTCAGCAGCCAAAGCAGCAAATACATGGTAAGGTTTTAATTTATAAGCAGCTTTGTTTGAGTTTGACGCGAATACGATACCGTCATAACCAATTTTAACTTCTAAGATCTGGTTCACGCCTGCTTTTTTACATGCAGCGATTTCTGAATCTTTAATTTGACGAGATGAGTTTGCGATATCAATTGTGTTATCGCCCACACCGTTACAGAACTGTTTCAAACCACCTGAAGAACCGCCAGAACCAACAACAGGCGCTTTGAATTGTGGGAATGTGTTACCGAACTCTTCTGCTACAATACTTGCGTATGGCAATACTGTAGAAGAACCAGCGATTTGGATGGTGTCACGAGCTGCGTTCGCAGTTGTTGCTACAGCTGCCCCAGATAGTGCTAATGCAAGTGCGATATTAGTAAAGCGCATTCTGTTCTCTCTCAATTTATGCAAATTCGGAGTACGCCACTTTTTATTAAGTTTTGTACTTATTTCGTTATGTGCATTGTGAGTTTAAAATATGACAATAAAGTTACACCTTTATGACACTTTAATGATGTTTTATTTTACAGCTTGTTTTTATAGTTTCTAGAAGCCTGCTTTATACCAAAATATTAACTTAAGATAATGATTTTAATATAATTTCACTACCTTATTAAAATTTCAAAAGATGTCTAAAAAAATATGAAAGCGCTGTAAAAATATGACAAAATGCCAATCTAACACCGATTCACTTTCTTACAATTGTCATAATTCTCTCTGGTTGATGACCACCACCCAATATTCTATAAAAAGCGAAATTGATTGTTTTTCTTAAACTTAATATATTCATCTGTTGCCTGAAACACACGTTATCAGCCAATTGATCACTTCACTGTACTCAGCCACTTTATTCACTTCTATCCCCTTCTTTTGGCCCGTTTGGCTTGTTAACAGATGCATGAGCACTCATCTTCACTTTTTCAATTCAATGACCCGAGATAAAAAAAGAGGCCCTATTAGGCCTCTCTTTCTTTGCAGCATGTGATTAAGCAATTGGTGGTGTGTAAGTACCATCTGCAATTGAAGCTTTAATACGCTCTGCTTCTGCCAGCACAAGTGCCAGCAGGTTTTTCACGTTGTCTAGTGTTGCAACCGGGCTTAACGTGGTCATTTTCAATGATTGCACCTGACCCACTTTGGTTACACCAATATTGGCTTCACCACGCGCAAACAGCTCATCTGCGACGTTCTGGTTTAAGGCATCGACAAATTCAGCCGGATAGCCTTCAGGCACCACACGGAACAATACCGATGCAAATTGCGGCTCTACCAGCAGCTCAAGACCATCTGTTGCTTTAATATAAGCAGCAACATCACGGGTTAAATCCACACCATGATCGATCATTGAACCATAAAGCTCTTCGCCCAAGGCTTCAACTGTCATCCACAATTTCAAGGCATCAAAACGACGCGTGGTTTGCAGTGACTTCGATACCAGGTTTGGTACGCCATGTTCTTCATCATAAGCAGAGTTCAGATACTCAGCTTCATAATGCATGAAACGGTAGTTGGCTTCGTCTTTTAACAAGAATGCACCACATGAAATGGTCTGGAAATAATGCTTGTGGAAATCAAGCGTCACAGAATCCGACAATTCGATGCCATCGAGCATAGAACGATAGTCATTCGACAGAATCAGTGCACCACCCCACGCCGCGTCAATGTGCATCCACGCGCCATATTTGTTGGTGATTTCACGAATTTCTTTTAATGGATCAATCGCGCCCGCATCGGTTGTACCTGCAGTTGCCACCACACATGCCACAATTTTGCCTTCAGACTGAAGGTGTGCCATGGTTTTCTCAAGTGCAACCACATCCATCTGTGCATTGTCATTCACAGGAACGGTCACCACAGACTGGAAGCCCATGCCCATCATCGCCATGTTCTTTTGCACAGAGAAGTGTGCGTTTTCAGAACAGATAACTTTGACATTACGCATTGCATCCGCCGGTACACCATCACGCTGCACTGACCACGGCTTGCCGTTTTCATCTTTCCAGTTTTTCGCGATGCAGGCATCACGCGCCAGCAGTACACCCATCAGGTTAGACTGCGTACCACCTGAAGTGAATACACCGGCCTGACCTGAACCGTAACCGACTTTTTGGCGTAACCAGTCGATTAACTGCACTTCCATTAATGAACCGGCCGGGCTTTGATCCCATGAGTCCATGGACTGGTTAGTGGCGTTAATTAACACTTCTGCGATCTGGCTGGCCACCATGGTTGGACAGTGCAAATGCGCCAGTGAATGCGGATGGTGAACTTTCAAGCTCTTGTTCAGGAACAGCTCGACCATGCGCTCTAAAGATTTCTGTACACCCAGACCTTCTTTCGATGGATTGAATGAAATGGCACTGCGTAGCTCTTTAATGCTACCACCGGTGTACATTTTATCGTTTTGCAACCATGCTGCGACAGCTTTTGTCGCTTGGTCCATTGCTGACTCATAGTCAGCAATAGATTGAGCATCATTGCAGAGTAAGGCTTTACGATGTTCTGCAAAATCTACCATGTATTATGCGCCTCGTACTGCTTTCAGTGCTTCAGCCACAGCTTTCTTGAAGCGGGCAATCACTTCTACACATTCTTCCTGATTAATGATCAGCGGGCAAAGTAAACGGATTACCGTACCGCCACGACCACCTTTTTCTAACAACAGTTTGTTGTCAAAACATGCAGCCTGAATTGCAGCAGCCAGTTGTGAATCTGCAGGATAAGCACCTAAACGGTCTTTTTCCTGACGCTCATCTACAATTTCAACACCAATCATTAAACCGCGGCCACGTACGTTACCGATACATGGGAATTCAACTGCCAGTTTTTTCAGTTCAGCTTGCAGGAAGTCGCCACGCTCTTGCGCATTTTGCGCCAGGTTTTGTTCTTTAATGGTGTTGATTGTCGCCAGACCAGTACCCATTGCCAGCTGGTTACCACGGAAAGTACCGGTATGGCCTGCTGGTTGCCAAGCATCAAACTTACGTTTAATCCCTAACACCGCCAGTGGCAAGCTACCACCAACCGCTTTCGACATAACCACTACGTCTGGCTCAATACCAGCATGTTCATAAGCAAACATTTTGCCTGAACGCGCAAAGCCTGCTTGAACTTCGTCAAGAATCAACACGATGTTGTGTTTTTCAGTCACTTCACGGATTTTTTTCAGCCATTTGGTAGGCGCAGTAACCACACCGCCTTCACCCTGAATTGCTTCAAGAATTACAGCAGCCGGTTTAGTAACACCGCTTTCCACATCTTCAATGAAGTTTTCGAAATAGTAAGTCAGTGCATCCACACCTGCTTCACCGCCAAGACCCAACGGGCAACGGTATTCGTGTGGATATGGCATAAATTGTACGCCCGGCATTAAACCGTTTACGGCATTCTTGGCAGACAGGTTACCTGTCATTGCCAGCGAACCGTGAGTCATACCGTGGTAGCCACCTGAGAAGCTGATTACAGAGCTACGGCCGGTAAATGTTTTTGCAAGCTTGATTGCTGCTTCTGTTGCATCTGCACCAGATGGACCACAGAACTGCAAGCAATACTCTTCTTTGCCACCTGGCAGGTAAGCAAGAAGCGCTTCAGTAAATGCATCTTTTAAAGGTGTAGTTAAATCTAAAGTATGTAAAGGAAGACCACTCGCGATGGTGTCTTGAATACTTTGAATCACCGCAGGATGATTATGGCCCAAAGCCAATGTACCTGCCCCAGCTAAACAATCTAGGTACGTCGTACCCTCAACATCGGTAACCCAGCAACCTTGTGCCTTCGCTATCGCTAACGGTAATTTACGAGGATAACTACGCACATTCGATTCCATCTGACTTTGGCGAGTCAAGTAGTATTCGTTTGTGGAATTGGTGGCAGGGTTTACAGAAGTAACGCTCATATCGAATTACCATCTCTGATATGGGTTGAAGAAATAAGTCGGGTGACTTGTGGTCCTTTGACTCGGTGCTTTATAAAAATCTAGTTAGATGATCTAGATAATATTCAATAACTAGGAGCGCGATGATACCTAATTTTTCAGGAAAATAAACCGCTTTTGGCATTTTATCGAGCTAATTTTATCGAAAAGTTCTATCGGTCTAACCATTAGATTGAATTATCATCTTACAATGTGACAGCAGAAAGAAAACCGCATTCTTGATATTTTTTTTAACCCTATGTAAGTTGCCTGCAGAATTAAACCCACTATTAAATATAACATATTGTTTTAAAATAAATAATCAAGCCATTCCTAGTCAGTAGATTTTATTATTTTTTTACAATCCCACCACAAACTCTGCAAAAATTAGCCATATTGCTTGGCTAATATGCTTTGATAGATAAATACCTATAAATACAGGACAAAATCATGCGTTTTATTACTCTCTCCAGTTGCTTATTGGCCGCCGCAGTTTCAGGTAGTGCCTTGGCGCAGACCACCGAAAAACTGAACTACAATCTGATCAATGTTCAGGCAGAAGCCAGCCGTCAGGTATCCAATGACCAGATGAATGCAGTGCTGTATATCGAGCGTAGTCATAAACAGCCTTCTGAACTGGCCAATCAGATCACTCAAATTATGAATCAGGCGATGGCCACAGCGCGAAAATATTCGACGGTTAAAGTAGAAAGTGGTTCACAGTCGACTTATCCGGTTTATGACAATGACAGTCAGAAACTGAAAGAATGGCGCGGTCGTGCCGAAATTCATCTGGAAAGTACCGACTTTAAAGCCACCAGCCAGCTCATTGGCGAGCTGCAGCAGAGCCTGCAAACTCAATCAGTACATTTTAGTGTGTCAGATAGCCAGCGTAAGAAAGTCGAAAATGAGCTACTAGTTGAAGCTTCGAAAAACTTCCAGCAACGCGCACAGTTATTGACCCAGGCCTGGAATAAATCAGGCTATCAACTGGTCAATCTGAACATGAATACCAATAACTATACCCCGCGCCCGATTGCAATGCGCGCCAATACCGCCAAGTTTGCAGTGGCTGAAGCAGCACCTGCACCGGATATGGCTGCCGGTGAATCGAAGATGACGGTGAATGCCAACGGGACGATTCAGTTTAAGTAAATTGCTCGTTACCTCTATTTCCAAAATAAAAAATCCCGCTCGGAAGCGGGATTTTTGTATTTCTTAAGTTGAATCTGTATGGCTTAGTAAATCGCCATATGATTGCGATATATAAATACAATAACTTACTGTTTTAATTATAATATTTTATAAGGTCAAAATATTTAACCTCCCATTTAACCTCCCATCGTGTTCTATACCCCCTCAGATTGAGCAATAAATTACTTTTAAGCTGCTCCTCTTATAAAGCTCGTCTTTTTTGACTGCCTTTTAATCTGCTCCTCTATTTGGTGGCTCAGGTAGGATTAGATTTAGAATCTTATCCTTTGTGGTAAAGCTCCTCGTTTTTGTGGTGCTTATGCTGCCGCCTTATTGCTGGCTCAGGTGTCCCGAAAATTTGGGAGATTGAACTTAGCCGTCCAAGTGGCTGATTAAGTAGCTTGGTCGCGTTTTAAATGTGAGCAAGTTTGCTCATATCCTCAAATTGAGTGAATGCTCCTAACCTATAAAGTTGAAGTTTGCCTATATCCCCCAATGGGGGAAATGGTCCTGATCCGTCCGCCATTGGCGGTTATACCCGATCCGCTACTACACTTTAAATGTAGTGAAAAGGAATACCACCTGGCCAACACCAACCCAATAGCCGAATGGTCAAGATAACCATGCAGATTCAACTATCACGGAAATCGTGACAAATAGAATAAACAGCTTTAGATCGGTGCAGTCTAATTAGGCGAAAACGCTTCTTTCATAGGGTTTGTTTTCGCAAATGCTGCTTTATACCAAAAACGAGCTTTAGATTGCTTTAGATTCATGCAGTCTTCTAATTAGATAAAAATGCTTCTTTCATAGGGTGAGTTTCGCAAAAGACATAAATGGAATAATTACCCCCTGTTTTGTCGTTCTACGTCGTACAAGAAAAGAAGAAATTAGTTATACGGCACGCCGTTGATTTACCTTGACAACACCCCACCAAAAACACCCTAAAAACCATGTAAAAGCCTTATCAGATAAGCATTACATCTATTTTATTAAAATTGCATTTCGTCTAGGTACGTCTAGCAAAATCTTGCAGGACAAGAGCTTTATATTTGTTTGACAAGACACCAATAGAAGCACCTATAAAAATACACTCAAACCCAAGCTATACAAGGCATACGGCGTTTTAATCAGATATGCAGTTTGTCATGCTACGTCAAACAAGAAATGCAGTTTTGTCCTGCTACGTCCTGCAAGATTAACCTTACTTCTTCAGCCTAAATTAGAAAATCCATCAACGTACATCAACGTAAATCCTGTCCAGATTTAAAATCCATCTAAGTACATCTAAGTAATTTTTGCTTTACAGGATAATTCTCGAAAATGCTTCTTTGCCAATTACAGCAAGGCATACAGGGATTTAATAACTTTGATTTCGTAAAGCTACGTAAAGCAAGAATCCTAAAATTATTCTTTACGGCGTTTAATTGAATTACCTTGATAGGCCACCAGTAGAGAGACCATCAAAACAGCTTCAAAGCTATATACAGCAAGGTTTACGACTATTTTAAGGAAATCCCATTTCATCAAGGTACATCAAGGTAAATCCCCGGGTTTTGTATAGCTACGTAAAGAATTTTGACCTTATTTCTTGTTTTACAGCACCACATAAAAAAGACTATCAAAACCACACTCAAACATAGTAATACCAAGGTCTACGCCGTATTTAGTGAATACCTGTCTCGTAAAACTACGTAAAACAAAAATGCCCCTATTTAGGGGCAAATTTAAAGACAGCTAGACTGATTAGGCGTATAGGATTCTTGTTTGAGCAGACCTGCTTAGATTAACAAACATATTGTTCTTATCAACTGGTTCTACGATCAACCCCAAGTCTGCAGCGACCTGTTGAGCATATTCACCGATTTTGTAGAAATCAGTGTTCTCTACTATGCCTGTATCTACCTTGCTTTTTAATGAAGATAGCATTTCATTCAAAGTGCTTATCACGTCATAAAGCTTATGTGAGCTTACTTCATCGCTAATAATGGCATCATCCTTGGTGGACAAATCGCCCAAATAGTAGGATGAGTATTTAAATAAGTCTAAGACTAATATTGCCGTATTATTGAATAAGGTAAGGAATCTTGAATTCTCTGTACTTTCTAAATATTCCTTGAACACTCGCTCTATGGAGCCCTCAAATTGATTCATTACATTTAAAAGAATAGACTCATATCTATCCTGCTGATCAGATCCGATCATATTTGCCCAACCGCATACTTGGTATTCGTCCCAGCATGTAAGGGATACTAGGTGCATAAATCCTTCCCAGTCATTCTTAAAGCTGCTTTTAGTAAGTAAATTTGGGCTTATTTTAAGTAATTGCTGGTATCCAAAAACATGGCAAAACTCATGAAATAAAGTATGAAGGAAATCGCTCATTACCCTATTCATATCCTCTTGAGAAACAGGTTCAGTATATTCTGTTAAAAAGTACTCCAGTCCAAGATATCTGCAGTTCACGACAATGTAATTTCGACTGTAATCCCTATCAATGTGAGTAAGTGTCATTGCAACTCCCACCGCAGCGCCACTAGACGGAGTGAGATGGTCATTAAAGGATTTTAATTCTTGTAGGTACTCTTCATCTCCTATTGCAAAGGAAAGACCTTCTAGAGTTGAGATATCAATAAGTTTCGAAAGTTCAAAAATAGATTTATTAAAAAATGGACTGAGTTGATCTACTAATGATTGATCAAATCCAATTAGCTTGAAACTAAATCCTTCCTTTAAAGAACTCTTATTTTCCATTTTTCTATTTACTCTTTGGTAGTGAGGGAAGTATCTAATTAATAAGGACCAGTCTAAGATTTGAGCCTTGAAAATCATCTCGAGATTCTTTTTTTATTAATATCGAGTAGATTATTGAACCCTATCAAGCAAAGCTTTCAATGTAGTAATAGGCTCAGAAGCTACCCCCTTTACAGAGTAAAAAGACCCTTCCCTATATCCATCCGATATAGTTGATACACGATATTTAGCATTTTTCGCCTGTACTAACTGTTGCAGGTAATCGACTGGAATTATCGCTAACGCCGTAGTATTGGATAGACGCCCTTGTCTGCTCACTTTATTGGAAAGAACATCAACATTAAATTCAGTTATATTTCCATCGATATTGAAGGCTATAGACTTAATATTCGTTGCTGCATCGCCATAAAAAATAGACAACCCTACATTTTCTGGCGCAGTGCTTGTCCATGTACCCCCAAATGAAACAAAACTTAGAGTTGTCTTCTTATTATCTACCCATGTGCCATACGGTTTCACAAAACATATAGTTTCATTATTAAAGCCACTCACCTTGCATTCAGGCTCATATTTATTTTTAGCTTCAACCTGTACGGCGAGCATTAATAAACAAATTACTAATATTTTTTTCATGTGAATACCCTCTTATAAATAAACACAAGATACTAATTCCCTGTCGAAAAAGAAACCGCCCGAAGGCAGTTTATTTTTTACGATTAATCGGGGTTTTTAAATCATTAATATGAAAGTCAAAAATTTTTTCCCCCATCTCAAGACTTAGCTTTCCTTCCGGTTCGCGATTCTCGATCAAGTACTTTTTCATTTCCAGCCTTGCCGTCCAGCCATTCTAAAACGCTTTTCAATTTTGGCATCCATCATTGCTTCATTCTGTTTACGCATTTCCTGAAGGTAAACTTTAAGCTCCTCACCATCCCACTCTGAAGTTGCATTAACCTCCTTTGTGGTTTGATTGATAATAGTGACTTTAGGTTGGTTAACTTTGCCACCAATGAATTCGCTATTAGAGTTAATTGCGCTCACGGCCCCCATACCAACGCGGTGGGTATCTCTAGCAGCATTAATGCCGGCTACACCACCATTCGCATAACTACCATTCTTGATGGATTTTCTCAGCCCTTCAAAGCCTTGCGGACCACCAATGGCCATCATCTCTTCTTTAGTAAGAACACCTTCCCACTTATGAACGATACCTGCCGGTTCATATTTACCGCCATAACCAGTGAACCCTCCTTCAGCAAAGCCTTTAGGGGTAGCAGCCTGAATCAATGAAACAAATGTTCCAGATTCTAAAGTTGCTATTGCAGCTGCAGCAGCCTTTTGATACCAAGTTCCTGGCTCATTCGCATAAGCATCAGATGCGGACTTCCAGACGTTCATGCCTGCCTGAGCAAGAGCAAATGATTGCTGTGCCGTATATAAAGCACGATATGCGGATGATGACTCACCAAGCATCGCACCGAACATTCCTGAAAGCGCGCCTGTTACTTGTTGACCATAACCAAGTTGAAGACTATAAGACGAAGCCTGATAATCGGATTCAATAGCTGTCA
Source organism: Acinetobacter sp. C15 (assembly GCF_013420645.1). NCBI lineage: Bacteria > Pseudomonadati > Pseudomonadota > Gammaproteobacteria > Moraxellales > Moraxellaceae > Acinetobacter > Acinetobacter sp. C15. The sequence goes on along the minus strand of NZ_VOXR01000032.1, from coordinate 5,367 downwards.
TCCGATCGTGATGCGCCTGCCAAATCGCTTCACGCTGAGCCGCAATCTCTTGAATATTGGCGTTAGGATCTTGAGCGGCCTGATCCACTTGATCCATCTGTGAATTAAATACATTCTGAGAACTATCAATTCTGCCAAATCGTTCTTGCTCTAACCGATATTGGTTGCCAGTGCCATTCATTTCAGCTTGGATGCCACCCCATTGCTGAACTGCATTATTTAACCGTCTGCGATTTTCTTCCTCTTGCAAAGCTTTGCTTAAGGCGATTTCACGCTTTTTCTGGTCTTGGCTTAATTTGGAGTTCAGGAGAATCTGCTCACGCTCCAAGCGATACCGTTCTTGCATAGCTGCGGTTTCGGACATGAGAGCTTCACGCATTTGAAACAAGCGAGTTTCCCGCGCAAGAATCACAAAAGCCTTTTCCTGTTTATACTGTTCTTTAAGTGCTTTCTCAAAGATCTTCTTCTGATCTTCTGAAAACTTACCTTCAGCTGTCAGGCGTAGAACATTGGTGTCGTAAGTGTATTGAAGCTTTCTTTCCTCAGTCCACTTGTGGCCTTCTACATCGAACTCTTGCTGAAGTTTGGCGAGTTTATCTTCTGCGTCATATCGTTCTTTGATTTTAGGAATCAAATCATTTTGACTAAGAATAGTTGCCTGTAAAATCTCTTCATCACGCGCCTTACTACGGGCAACTGCTTCGGTATCGTATTGAGATTGAAGCTGTTCAATTCGATCTAGGAGGTCTTTACGCGCCTTGTAAGCCTCATCGTCATACTTGGCCAGATCCTTAATTGAACTAAGGGCGTTTTCCGGGTCACCGCCTAGAATCTTATTTAGAGAGTTGTAGTAATTGTCTTGGCGAGTCAGGTTTTTTGCAGCCTTATCTGAACCAATGTTTTTACCGTTGTAATCCCAGGCAATTGCATTTTTACCAAATACTTTTTCAAGCTCTCTATAACTTGAACTATCTCCAAGTAACGCATTCTTAGATGAGCTATATCTCTTTTCAGTCATTATTTCCTGAATAAAGAATTTGGCCTGAGCATTAAGAGCCTCTTGAGTCTGCTCAATATTGCCCTTTTTATCCAATACACCTTGTCCTTGAAGGTATTGAGTTAAGGACTTGGAGCGCGAACCTTGCCAAGAAATCATGCCTGAGTTGGTTTTTCTATTCGCAGCATCTGTATGGCTGCCAAATAGGTTTTTATTCAAGAAGTCACCTTCTCGACCCACCTGGGCAGTTAAGACTCGTGCCTTAACATCATCCACACCAGCATTCCTAAACGCCTGATAGACCTTAAGCATGTTTTTAGTCTGCTCATTGGTCCCTGCCATGATTACAGCCTGTTTCTCAGCTAATTTGGCGGATTTCTCTGCCTCTTTGTTTTGCTCTCTCTTGGCTTGGGTTATTTCATCTTCTTTATCTTTGACAGCATCAAGAGCATTTTGTGCCTGGACAATCTGTTTAATTTCTTCAGTAGTAACAATTGCAGTTACGCCGTCACCCAATGCTTTTTGCTTGGCTTCCTGAAGTTTATTAATCTGATCGATGATTTCTTTGGAGAAACCTAGGTTCATATACGCCAAACGTTCATTTGCACTTAGCACATCCTGGTGCAAGCTATCAAAATAATCCTTTTGAGCTTTAGCGGCCTTTTGTGCTGCAGATTCATTGTCTTTTAGCTCTTTAGTATTGCCGGCAATTTTTGGTGAAGCATTCTGTGCCGCGTTACCAGCTAGTTTGACCTCAACTCCCAATACTTTTTGAGCCTCAGCATTTTTCTGAGCTTTCTCTCTGGCTTCATCATAACTGTTAATCAGATCCAGGCCTTGAGACTTCTGCTCTGGGGTGAGTAGCTTGAGCTGATTTAAACGCTCAATAGCATCTGCCTGTGACATAAGTCCTTTATGCACCTGGTCAGAAATTTCTTTAACTTCCTGATTACCTTCATTGGCATTTTTAACAGTCCGGATAAAGCCATTGAAAGCCAAATTTAGCTTATGCAGTTCTTCATTCTGCGCTTTAAATGATGTGGCAAGGTCGTCTTTAGTAACATCGAGCTGGACACCCTTTAAGGCCAGAAGTTCTTCTTTGGTCTTTTCAGCAACTTTGCCCTGCTCTTCAAGCTTTGCATTAGCTTCAGCTGTGCGCTTCTGCAGGTACATATATCCTGCTGCTAAACCGGCCACTCCTAAAGTAATGGCACCAATTGGCCCTCCTACCATTCCAAGCAGCATAGTGGCACGAGAGCGAGCCTTATTATTGATTTCCTGAGCTAAGGTATCTGCATTGGTTGCTGCTGTGTGTGCTGCCGTAGCTTGTGTGGCCTTTGCTTCAAGTGGGATAACAGTTGCCTGGACATAAGCAAGACGCTGTATACCGGTCATACGTGCAGCTGTGGCTTTAGCATCTGCCAATTGCATCTGTGTATATTGAGCAATAGATGCGGTTCTTCTTGCTTCAGCGGCAGTTAATGTAGCTTGTGCCTCCAATTCAGAAAGTAAGCTATTTCTCTTTGCTACAGAGGCAGCGATAGACCCATGGGTAGCTATCGTTTGGGTAACAATTGTTTTAGTTAACATTGCTACACCGCCCACTACGGCGACATCTGCAACCAGATCGAGATTTTTAGCAAGAACACCAATTGATTCAGCAAGAACAGTCGCAGCACCGGATCCAGATGCAGCCTCACCTACAAACTTAGTAACACTGTCACTTAGCACGGTGAGTGATTGTCCAACGGTTGTATCTGTCTTATTGAACAGCTGATCAACACTATCACCAGCTTTTAATAATGCCTTGGTGATAACCTCACCTGTCAGCTTGCCATCAAGCATCATCTGACGCAGTTCGCCCCGAGTCACATTCAAACCCTTTGCCATAGCACTAAGTAAACCGCCAGCACCATCAACCAGAGCATTATATTCTTCACCCCGTAAGATGTTGCCATCAAGTGCCTGACCATACTGAAATAAAGCGCCTGCTGCTGATTCAGTCGACGATCCGCTGATTGCAACCGCTTTGGATGTAATCTCGGTTAGGCGCGCCGTTTGGGCCTGAGTTAGGTTAAGAGTTTTGGCATTAGACATGTATTTAGAATAAACATCGTTTACCGCGCCCCAAGATGAAGCCGAACGCTGAGCAATAGCAAAAGTGTCCTGCATTGCTTGATTCAGTTCAGCTTGTGAATTGGTGACGAGCTTCAATTTGTTATTAATGCCCGTATACACATCCATTTTATTGATGGCTGCACCCACCGTCACAATGCCGGCCATCTGGCCTACAAGCTGACGAATCCCGACTGATACTGCATCCATTGACTTAGTCGCATATTCACCATGTGTGGTGATGCCTTGCAGCTCCTGTCTGACCCTTTGTGCTGTTTTTTCAGCGCCTCTAGAGTCAATGACAATTCTTAATTTAGATTCTTGAATCATTTAGCCCCCTCACCCATTTCTGAGTTCAGGCTAAATGCTGAAGTAACGACCCAATTAAGAATTTCTAAACCCAAATTCCCCATAAGAAATAGCTTTAAAGCATTCGCAGGTGAATAATTTACATTTACCACTTCACCATCCTCTTTAAAGGAGATGTTCTCCCAGTCTATAACTAGGTGATGACTGACTATCTCTGCAAATTGGTTGAAGAAGTCGACGGCTGATAGGTCTCGGCTTACAAGGGTTAAATTCACCATAGCCAATGAATATTCTGGATTGTTTAGGGGCTTAATTTTGAATCGTGCACTATCTTTTGAATTCTGGTCTTTAAAAACTAGCCATTTACTATGAGAGGTATTGCTCATGCTGCCACCTCATCACGTTCAGCTTTTTTAGCTTCTAACCATGATTCCAGTTCTTTCATATCAATAAAAACTGGAGATTGTTTTGAGTCGCCTAATTTAATTGGCTTTGGGAAGGAAGGGTCTTTAAGTTGTAATTTTCGTAAGCCATCACGGGAAAGGCTTAATAGCTTACAAACTTCATTGAGTCGTTTTAACATTGCTTACATCCTTTTGCATTTACTTGGGATGTACTCAATTATTCACATATTATTATTGTGCATAAGGACGCAAAATTATTTTGCGCTCCCTCTTTTAAAATAAGTTTTTGAATATTTAAGCATTATATTTAGTTCATCTTCATTTAATTTATCGAAAACCATGGTTCTCTTTAAGTTTTCAATAAATCTAGGTGAGTAAACTGTACTATTTTTCTGCCAGGTTAACTGATCCAGAAAAGGCATTTCCCATATTTCAAAATCTAGATAGTCGCTACTACTAATAATATCTAAATACAGCTTTTGAACACGGTAAATTGAGGAAAGAAATACAGGGTATTGATCCACATATTGAGTAACACCCAGCTTCCCTACGACTAACCCGATATGGGCCACGCTTTTGAACTCGGACCATGCTTGTTCAATTTGCCTAATACCTACTCTTTCAACTCCCCAATTTTCTGGGTCTTTTTGGGTAATCTCTAAATAGAAGTAATAAGCTTTCTGTAGACTTGGCTCTATTCCACTTATTTTCATTCTAATCATGGCTAATAATAAGTGTCCTGCAACAAAGGCAGGTTTTAAAATATAGCCCTTGTTTGGGGAGCGGTATTGATGTGCTAGGGGGGTAATGAGGGCCATTACTTCAGCATGATCTTTAAAAATTTTGGCTAAATTTATATCTTTAGACTCATCAAAAACACCTTCCAATATTTGCTTGGAGTAATATTGATTTCTTTTTGTGGCATCACTCGGATAAATTAGATAAGACGCTATCCTACTATTCACTGCATTATAAAAACACACCGAGCTAAACATTTGCATTTTCATAAGTTTTCTATCATCCAGCCGCCATAAGCTGCTTATTATTTCCTAGATCTATTATACCTGGTATCTGGTTTTATGAGGTTCTAAAGAAGGGTTTTGTTGGGTTTGAACCTTATCATTTCCTAACGGGTACGCCGTATTAATGTCAGGTTTTGTAAGGTTCTAATACTTACTATCACTATTCTTAGTGAGTTATCCAGGATGAACCGGACGGCGAAAAATGTCAGAAACGCACAGCAAATATGTCAGAAACGGACGGTTAAAAACCCCCAAATATGTCAGAAACGCACAATAAAACGTGTCAGAAACGCACAGTAGGAAATGTCAGAAACGGACAGTTTTCGGCTGTGTAACGGTAGACATGAGTATTTATTGATCTAATTTTCAGGCATTAAAAAAGCCCACTATTGTGTAATGCCAGTCAGTTAAGAGATTGACTGGCTTTTTCTTGGGTATTTTTGAGGTTTTCCTTTTACAACCCTTGGATAACTCCTCACTCTTCTCTCAGGTATAACATACCGATTAGATTTCTCCATTA
>NZ_VOXR01000031.1:0-31478 GCF_013420645.1 Acinetobacter sp. C15 | reverse complement strand
TTACACCGTGACAGCCTATGGAATTGAGGTAATCCCTAAAGCAAATGCTTTAGGTTCTTGATGGTGAAGTAGGAATTAAACATCAAACCCACATTGAGTAGGTTTGAGTAGGTTTTAAATAACGGTTAATAGGTGTAGATATTAGTTCTACTTCTGTTAAGTTATTGGAGCTCTCTGTAAAGAATGATCGTTACTGGGTGGAAAGTTACGCCTTGGTACCGCTCTCAGAGGGCAGTGTGGTTGAGAAAAATATTCTGAATCCTGAAGCTGTAGGGGATGCGCTCGAGCGTGCCTTTAATTTGGCCAATACACCGACAACAGCTGCCGCTTTAGCGATTCCAACCTCAATGGTAATTAGCAAGACCATTGAGATGGATGCCGATATGACGGATGACGAACGTGAAGTTCAAATCCGGATGGATGCAGAGCAATATATTCCTTTCCCATTAGATGAAGTTAGCCTGGACTTTGAGGTGCTGCCTGATCGTCTGGCCAATCCAAACCGGGTCAATGTTTTGCTGGTGGCGACACGACTGGAAAATGTCGAGAGTCGCTGTGAAGCGATTGAACTGGCCGGTTTAACCCCAAAAGTGGCAGATGTCGAAAGCTTTGCCATTGAAAATGCCTTTAAAGTCTTCGCCGATACCTTGCCGATGGGGGTAAATACCATTGGTGTGTTAGACATTGGTCATACTATGACCACGCTGTCGGTACTCAAAGACAATAAAATTATCTATACCCGCGAGCAGGTCTTTGGTGGCAAGCAGCTGACCCAGGAAATCCAGAACCGTTATGGTCTGTCCTTTGAAGAAGCCGGCCGCGCCAAGAAAAGCCGTACCTTGCCAGATGATTATGATGTTGAAGTGTTGGAGCCATTCCTTGAGGCGGTGGTGCAGCAGGCGGCACGTTCGCTGCAGTTCTTCTTCTCCTCATCGCAGTTTAATGAAATTGACCATATTCTGCTGGCCGGTGGGAATGCCAATATTCCAGGCCTAGCCAAGCTACTACAGCAAAAACTGGGTTACCGCGTCACCATTGCCAATCCGTTTTTACAGATGGGTTTCTCCTCCAAAATTGATATTAAAAGAATTGAAAGCGATGCCTCTTCATTGATGGTGGCATGTGGCTTGGCATTGAGGAGTTTTGATTAATGGCAAAAATTAACTTACTCCCTTGGCGTGATGAGCTAAGAGAAAAACGAAAAAAAGAATTTATTGCGGTTTGTATTGGGGCTGCATTAATTGGGGTGCTGGCCGTCACGCTGGCATGGTTCTATTACAATCATAAACTTCAAGATCAGGAACAGGCCAATCAGCTGGTGATCAGTACCAACCAGAATCTGGATGTACAGTTAAAGTCGCTGGAAGGTCTGCAAGAGCAGCGTAATGCCATTGTCGAGCGCATGAAGCTGATTCAGGGTCTGCAAAGTCAGCGTCCGGTCGCGGTACGTTTGGTCGATGAACTGGTACGCGTCACCCCAAGCAGCATGTATTTGACCAAAGTGGCCCGTATTGGCAATAAATTTACCTTTGAAGGCAAGGCCGAAAGTCCAAACACGGTAGCAGAGTTCCTGCGTAATCTGGAAGCATCGCCATGGTATCGTAACGCCTTCATGAATTCTTTCTTGGCCGTTGAAGAAAATAAAAACAAGGCACCAAGTTCGGTTGTTCCACGGGTAGAAGAAAGCTATGGCAGCTTCGTGGTAACGGCAGATTTGGATGAAATTGCACTTCCAGGCACAGCACCTGCGTCTGGTACTCAAGCAACAGCGGGGGCAGTACAATGAGTCTCGATCAATATGAAGAAATGAATCAGGATCCTGTTGCTGCGCCAAAGAAAAAAATGACGCTGGATAAATTCCTGCAGCAATGGAATACCTTAGATCCGAATAACTATGGCAGCTGGCCGTTTTCCGTCAAGCTGACCATCTGGATCTTTATCATTATTTTAATTGCCTTCCTGGGCTATTTCCTGGCCATCAAGCCGAAGCTGGATGCAATTTCCAATGCGCGTGCACAAGAGCAGAACCTGCTGAATGAGTTTCGTGAAAAAGATTCCAAACTGCGTAACTTGCAGCAATATCAGGCGCAGTTACAGGAAATGGAAGCCAACTTTAACCAGCAGCTACAACAGTTGCCAAAAGAAACCGAAATTCCAGGTCTGGTTGAAGATGTGAACGTTACGGGTGTGAACTCAGGCCTAAGATTTAAAAATATCCGTCTGGAAAATGAAATCAAGCAAGAGTTCTTTATCGAGCAGCCAATTTCGATTGAAGCCACCGGTGATTATCACGCTTTTGGTTCTTTTGTGAGTGGTACAGCTGCTTTACCGCGAATTGTGACCATGCATGATTTCACTATTACTGCTGGTGAAAACAAGGAAAAGAAAACCGATATTCCACAAATTACCTATGTCGCGAAAGCCAAGACCTATCGCTATGTCGGGAATACCGATGCACAGGCCGGTAATAGTACGACTCCAGCCACAGGAGCAGCACAATGATGAAATTTGAAAAACTTTCGTTGGTTCTGGTGTTGGGCCTACTGGCTGCAGGCTGTGATTCACGTATTGATGCCGTGAATGCACAAATGGCAGAAATCCGTAATCAGCCGCCGTTACCGATTGAACCGGCACCGACTTTTGAGCCGGCACCTGTATTTAACTATGCAGCACATCAGCTGAAAAGCCCGTTTATGCCAAGTTCTCTGGCGGCCGAGCTAAAGATTATGGCGGGTAAACGGGTTTATCCAAACCTGTCGCGCCAGTTGCAGCCTTTAGAAAGCTATGCACTGGAAACCTTAAGCATGAAAGGTAGCATGCGCGGGCAACGCGGCGAGATTCTGGCCCTGATTCAAACTCCAGATGGGGAAATTGAACGGATTCAGCGCGGCAGCTATATGGGCTTGAATCATGGTCGGGTCATCAATATCACACCGACACAAATTGACTTAATTGAGATTATTCCAGATGGTCGCGAAGGGTATGTTGAACGTCCAAGAAGTCTAGTACTGATTGGGCCGGCGCCATAAATTAAAGGAATAAAAATGAATAATACTGTGAAAGATTTTATTTTTGGGGATGGCATTACAATGAACAATTTGTTCCGTCAGTTTTCAATGGGCGCTGTTGCGATGGCCGTCATGCAAGTGGCCAATGCGCAGGTCAGCATTACCAATATTGTACCAATGCAAATTCCAGGACAAGGTACTGAAATTCGTGTCATGTTCAATGGCTTGCCACCTCAGCCTGCAGCCTATCAGCTTGAGCAGCCATCACGTTTGGTGCTGGATTTTGATAAAGCCCAGCAGAGCTTAAAACAGGCCAGCATTCCGGTTGCGACCCGGGAAGCCAGCTCGGTTGAGGTCAGTTCCGATGCCCAGCGTGCACGTTTAACGGTTAATCTGGCTGAAGCGGGTGCTTTTACTACCCGTGTTGAAGGTAATACTTTTATTCTTAAAATTAACAGCACTCAGGCAGCCGCAACACCAGTAGCTGTACAGCAGACGGCTCAAGGCATATCGAATATCGGCTTTCAGCGTGGTGCAGAAGGGGAAGGTCAGGTGGTAATTGACCTGGCAGGCAGCAATACCCCGGTCGATGTACAACAGCAAGGCAGTAAAATTATTGTCCGTACCTTGGGCAATAAAATTCCTGCACATCTGGCGCGCCGTTTAAACGTCAATGATTTTGCCACCCCGGTATCTACCATTGATGCGCAAAATGATGGTGGCAATGGGGTAATTACTATTCAGTCTGCCGGAAGCTATGAATATATGGCGTATCAGGCAGAAAATAAACTGACCATTAGCCTGAAACGTCCGGTAGATAAGAACCCGTTCAAACCGCGTGCAGCACAAAGCTATACCGGCAAAAAGATTTCTTTAGATTTCCAGGATATTGAAGTGCGTCGTGTGCTGCAGTTACTGGCTGATTTTACCGGAATTAACATGGTTGCCGCCGATACGGTACAAGGCAATATCACCTTACGTCTCAAAGATGTGCCGTGGGATCAGGCGCTGGATATTATTTTAAAAACCAAGAATCTGGATAAACGCCGTAACGGCAATGTGATCTGGATTGCACCCGTCGCAGAGCTGATCAAGGCCGAAGAAGAAGAAGCCAAAGCGATTGCACAAAGCGTCAAGCTGGCGCCGCTGCAAACCGAATATATCCAGTTAAATTATGCCAAGGCTGCTGATATTGAGAAACTGATTACTGATGGTAAAAACGCATCCAATTCTCGAGGCGGCACAAATTCGGGTTCTGGGGCAGATCCACTTGGTGATAGCGTCGGTAGTCTGCTCAGCCCACGTGGTACAGTGTCAGTTGATCCACGAACCAACACCCTGATTATTAATGATACTGCACAAAAAATTGACCAGATTCGCGGCATGATTGACTTGCTGGATGTGTCTGTGAAACAGGTGATGATTGAAGCGCGTATTGTGCGTGCCACCACTGACTTTACCAAAGAGATGGGGGTCAAGTGGGGCATCCTGTCACAAGGGATCATGAATAATAATCATCTTCTGGTCGGTGGTAGTGATACCACACTGTGGAATTTACGTGAGCCGGAATTTGACGACGAGCGTGGTGGTTATACCTATGAAATTGAACGTCCACAAAACTTGAATGTCGATTTGGGGGTCACCAGCCCAGGTGCGAGCCGGATTGCTTTTGGTCTCATCAGCCTGTCTGACTTTATGCTGGATTTAGAACTGTCTGCCCTACAAGCTGATGGTTATGGTGAAGTGATTTCGACACCGAAAGTACTGACTGCTGATAAGCAGCAGGCCAAAGTGGCTTCAGGTACGTAGATCCCGTATCAGTCTGCTGAAGGTGGTGGTGTCAATGCGGTGTCCACCACAGAGTTTATTGATGCTACGCTCAGTCTGGACGTAACGCCAAGCATTACCCCGGATGGTAAAGTGCAGATGAACCTGAATATCACCAGTGATAGCCCGGGAGCACCAACGCCGACCGGTCAGCTGACGATTAACAAAAACTCGATCAATACCAATGTACTGGTCGATAATGGTGAAACCGTCGTGCTCGGTGGTATTTTTGAGCAGCAGACAGCCAATCAGCAAACCAAAGTGCCATTCTTGGGTGATATTCCGTATTTAGGCCGTTTATTCCGTAAAGATATTAAATCGGACAATAAACGTGAGTTGCTGATTTTTGTGACACCACGAATTGTTAATGACAGTGTTTCAAGAAATCATTAATATATTTTCAATTTAACAAAATAAATAGGTGACTCCTTGCCAAGCAAAGAGTTTAACGCCCTGCCAAATATCTATTTGGTGGGGCCGATGGGGGCCGGAAAAACCACGGTAGGGCGACATTTGGCAGAGCTGCTCGGACGCGAGTTCCTGGACAGCGATCATGAAATCGAGCGTCGTACCGGGGCCACCATTCCCTGGATTTTTGAAAAAGAAGGGGAAAGTGGTTTCCGTCACCGTGAAACCACCGTCATTGACGAGCTGACCTCTCGTACTCAACTGGTTCTTGCCACCGGCGGTGGTGCAGTCACCCAGGCCCCGAATCGTGAATTCCTCAAACAGCGTGGTATTGTGGTGTATCTGTATACCCCGGTGGAAATCCAGCTGCAACGTACCTACCGCGATAAAAACCGTCCTCTCCTTCAAGTTGAAAATCCTGAACAGAAACTGAAAGATTTGCTTGCAGTACGCGATCCATTATATCGTGAGGTGGCGCATCATATTATTGAAACCAATCAGGGGGCAGCCCGTGATCTGGCGCAAAAAATCCTGAATGTGATCGTGGCGAAGAAATCAATTTAATTGAGTATAGTGTTTTAAAACCATGCAAACCTTATATGTTGAACTCGGCGATCGCCGTTACCCGATTTTTATTGGCAGTGATTTAAATCCTCAGACCTTACTGGAACCTTATATTCAAGGCAAGCAGGTCATGATTGTGAGCAACAGTACCGTAGCGCCTTTGTATTTAAAGCACTATCAAACTGCCATAGAAGCACTGGGTAAACAGGTGGCAACATGTATTTTGCCCGATGGTGAAAAATACAAGGATATTCAGCATCTCAATCTGGTTTTTGATGCCCTGCTGGAGGCCGGGTTTAACCGCGATTGTACCGTGCTGGCACTCGGCGGCGGTGTGATTGGCGATATGGCCGGTTTTGCCTCGGCCTGTTTCCAGCGCGGTGTGTATTTTATTCAGGTGCCGACCACCTTGCTGTCTCAGGTCGATTCTAGTGTGGGTGGGAAAACTGGAATTAACCATCCGCTAGGTAAAAACATGATTGGTGCCTTCCAGCAACCGCAAGTGGTGCTGGCCGACATGTCGCAGCTCAAGACCTTGCCCGATCGTGAGCTGTCTGCCGGTCTGGCCGAAGTGATTAAATATGCGCTGCTGGGTGATATTGAGTTTCTGGACTGGCTAGAACAGCATATGGATGCCTTGGTGGCACGTGATCCGGTCTTGTTGGCGGAAGCGGTGTACCGTTCTTGCGCGCACAAAGCCCGGATTGTCGCCAATGATGAAAAAGAGCAGGGCGAGCGCGCATTGCTGAATTTGGGTCATACCTTTGGCCATGCCATCGAGTCTTATCTCGGTTATGGCGAATGGCTGCATGGCGAAGCGGTTGCGACCGGTATGGTGATGGCCGCCGATTTATCGCATCGGATGGGCTGGATTTCCGCAGAGGATGTTGAGCGTACAAAAAGAATCATTTCTCGTGCCCAATTGCCGATAGTATGTCCTAAAATTCCGTTGGATGATTTTCTCGGTTTTATGGCCCATGACAAGAAAGTGCTGAATGGCCAGTTGCGACTGGTATTAATGCAGTGTCTGGGGCAGGCCATCATTACCCGGGAATTTGATCCGGAATTGATGAAACAGTCTATTCTTGCGCATCAGGCAGCATAAATAAGGGATCCCATGGCAGCAGCATCACAAAGCGTCAAACAACGTGTTCAGAATTCCATCTGGTTGGTGTGTGGTGCGCTGTGTCTGCTGCTGGCGATGATCTTCTGGGCCATTACCGATCGTGATGAGCTGGTTGAAGTCGAAAAAGCCCCGGAATCAGAAGTTGAATTACAGATTCAGCCGGCAAAAGTCGCGGCAACCGCGCATTTGGGTGCCCTGATCGACGAAGTCAAACCGCTGGAACAAACCAAGCGTTTAACCGCTTCCGGTTTGCATGAGCCTGAATTTCGCGGCACCAAATTTATCTCCGAGCAGCGTAAAAACCAGACCATTGAGCTGTTTCGCGTGAGCGAAGAAGATATTATCAAGGGCTTTCTGAAAAAACAGGCTGATCGCCAGAATTTTCTTTATATTCGCTTGAGTGGTGAAAACCGCGCCGAGCAATATGTGTTGCTGTATGGCAATTATAAAAATACCAGTCAGGCGCGAAGCGCTTTAGAACAGCTGGCGCTGCAATTGCCTGCATCGGTCAAACCGGTGGTAACCAGCTTTATGGACTATCTACCGTTTGTGAATGACCTGGGTGCAGAGGAAGTGGGCCTAAACAATAAACTTTATGAAGTGGCTTTAAAGCCGGCTGCGCTGCCGAAAATTGATGAAAGTCTGCTGGCTGCACCAAAACAGAGCGCAACCAGTCCGCAACGCTCCACCACAACCACCACCGTAACCCGCCGTGATCAGGACGGAAACGTGGTGGATGTGCAAAAATCACAAAGTGGTGTTGCTCCACCTGCACCAGCATCGAATAACACCACCACAGAACAAGAAATTAGCGATCCTTTCAATTAAACTGCCGTTCTAAAATAGCGCAGGCTGGTGTATAAAAATAAAGATATGCACAAAAACAGTGCGTATAAAATAAGCGAAACTTCCCTGAAAGCGCACCGCTCTCACTGAAACTTGCCCAAATTAAGTCATTTAAAAATAGCACAATAAAGTTGGCATCATTTTTGCATTATTGGTGCATCAATTGAGTTAATGTCCCTATTTTGGAGCAAGAAAGATTCAATGATTGTGCGAAATCGTCAAATGTTTATGCTTGATTTAAGTGCGTAAAGGCAGTCACGGTTTTCCTCAGCTTGTCATCTTGATCACTCAAGATCAGAGCCAGGAGAAATGAACTTGCTCAACATGGATCTTAAGCTAAGTCAGTCGGACCAGGTCGCAAAAGAAAGTAGATTGTTAATGCCCAGCAAGGGCGCGTTGAAAGAAGGGTACGCTATGCACATGCCATCGCCTAATACTGTAGCTCCCGCTCAAGGTTTATACCAACCGGATGAGTTTAAAGATAACTGTGGTTTCGGTTTAATCGCCCATATGCAGGGTGATGCAAGCCATGATCTCGTCAAGACCGCCATTCATAGTTTGAGTTGTATGACCCACCGTGGTGGTATTGCCGCAGATGGCAAGACGGGCGATGGTTGCGGTCTATTGCTTGCCATGCCAAAGCAGTTCTTCCGTGAAGAAGCCAAACGCTTAAGTGACATTACCTTAAGTGAAGTGTTTGCTGTGGGCACCATTTTCCTGAGCCTCGATCCGGCCTTAGCTGCGCATGCCAAACAGACGTTAACCAAAGAAATTGAAGCAGAAGGCTGTAAAGTCATTGCCTGGCGTGTAGTGCCAACCAATAACGATGCTTTAGGTTCAATTGCCATGCAGTCTTTGCCTGCATTTGAACAGGTCATCGTGAACTGCCCGATTGGCGTGACTGAAGTTGAATTTAACCGTAAATTATTTTTGGCGCGTCGCCGTGCCGAACAGCAACTCAGCAATGATCCGTATTTCTATGTGACCACTTTATGTTCAACTGTGATCAGCTATAAAGGTCTGATGATGCCAGCTGCGATTGCTGACTTCTATACCGACCTGGCTGATGAGCGTTTAGCGTCCCATATTGTGGTGTTCCACCAGCGTTTCTCGACCAATACCTTGCCACGCTGGCCGCTGGCGCAGCCGTTCCGTTATCTGGCACACAATGGTGAAATCAACACCATTACTGCAAACCGTAACTGGGCTTTGGCGCGTACCCCTAAATTTGAAAACCCGTTATTGCCGGGCTTAACCGAGCTGAATCCAATTGTGAACCGTACCGGTTCGGATTCATCCAGCCTGGACAATATGCTGGAAATTCTGGTGGGTGGCGGTATGGATCTGTTCCGTGCGCTACGTATGCTGGTACCACCAGCCTGGCAAAACGTGGAAACCCTGGATGCAGACCTGCGTGCCTTCTATGAATTTAACTCGAAACACATGGAAGCCTGGGATGGTCCGGCAGGTCTGGTGATTCAGGATGGCCGTCATGCCATCTGTATGTTAGACCGTAACGGTTTACGTCCGGCACGCTGGGTCATCACCAAAAATGGTTACATCACCCTGGCTTCTGAAATTGGGGTTTGGGGTTATGAACCAGAAGATGTGGTGTCGAAAGGCCGTGTCGGTCCGGGCCAGATTCTGGTGGTGGATACCATGACCGGCAAAGTGCTGGACACCAGTGATGTAAACCAGCATCTGAAAAAAATGCGTCCTTACCGTGAATGGTTACGTGAAAATTCAATTCGCGTTCAAGGCAGCCCGGAATTAGAAGAATATTTATGTGATCAGGGCTTAAAAGGCGATGGCCTGAAAGCAGCACAGAAAATGTTTATGGTCACTTTTGAAGAGCGTGACCAGTTGCTGCGTCCAATTGCAGAAAGCGGTCAGGAAGCGGTCGGCTCGATGGGCGATGATACCCCAATGGCCGTCTTGTCACGTCAGGTGCGCCATGTATCGGATTATTTCCGTCAGCAGTTTGCGCAGGTCACCAACCCGCCAATCGACCCGTTACGTGAATCAATTGTGATGTCACTGGAAACCTGTCTGGGCCGTGAGCAAAACGTATTTGAACAGGGACCGGAACATGCTGATCGTCTGATCATTTCCAGCCCGGTGCTGTCAAACTCGAAAATGCACCAGATTCGTACTTTAGGACGTAAAGGCTATGAAATTGCCGATATCGACCTGAACTATGCTGAAACAGAAGGTCTGGAGGCAGCAATCACGCGTATTTGCGAGCAGTCTGCACAAGCGATTCGTGATGGCAAAACCTTGCTGGTGCTTTCCGACAAGAAAATCCGTGAAGGCTATCTGCCGGCCAATGCGGTCATGGTGACGGGTGCGGTGCATCACCACCTGATCAATACCGGTTTACGTACCGATGCCAACCTGATTGTGGAAACCGGTTTTGCCCGCGATCCGCATCAATTTGCAGTGTTACTCGGTTTTGGTGCCACCGCCATCTATCCATATCTGGCTTATGATGTGATCAATGATCTGGTGGCTAAAGGTGAATTGCTCGGTGATCCGGTCTATGCACAATCGAACTTCCGTAAAGGGATTGAAAAAGGCCTGCTGAAAGTCCTGTCAAAAATGGGTATTTCAACCGTTGCTTCGTATCGTGGCGGTCAGCTGTTTGAAGCAGTTGGTTTATCTGCCGAAGTAGTGAATACCTGCTTTAGCGGTGTACCAAGCCGTATTCAGGGCGCGACTTTTGTTGATCTGGAAAATGACCAGAAAAAACTGGCCGATACCGCGTGGAAAGCGCGTAAGCCAATTGATCAGGGCGGTTTGCTGAAATTCGTATTTGGCAAGGAATATCATGCCTTTAACCCGGATGTGATCAACTCCTTACACAAGGCGGTACGTTCAGGCAATTATGCCGATTTCAAAGAATACGCCGAGATTGTGAATAAGCGTCCAATCGCGACCATTCGTGATTTATTCAAACTGAAAACAGACAATTCGATTCCACTGGAACAGGTGGAGTCAGTTGAAGAGATTTTACCGCGCTTTGACTCTGCCGGGATGTCTTTAGGTGCATTGTCACCTGAAGCACACGAAGCGATTGCGATTGCCATGAACACGATTGGTGGTCGTTCAAACTCGGGTGAGGGCGGTGAAGATCCAGCGCGTTACGGCACCATCCGTAACTCGAAAATCAAACAAATTGCATCGGGCCGTTTTGGTGTGACGCCTGCTTACTTAACTTCAGCAGAAGTCCTCCAGATTAAAGTCGCGCAAGGTGCAAAACCAGGTGAAGGTGGCCAGTTGCCGGGCGGTAAAGTAAACGGTCTCATTGCCCGTTTACGTTACTCTGTACCGGGCGTAACCTTAATTTCGCCACCACCGCATCACGACATTTACTCGATTGAAGATTTATCACAGTTGATCTTCGATTTAAAACAGGTGAACCCACAGGCGATGGTGTCGGTGAAACTTGTTTCTGAGCCAGGTGTCGGCACGATTGCGGCCGGTGTTGCGAAAGCGTATGCCGATTTCATTACCATTTCTGGTTATGATGGCGGTACAGCGGCTTCGCCACTTTCTTCTATTCACCATGCCGGTTCTCCTTGGGAGCTCGGTCTGTCTGAAGCACATCAGGCACTGCGTGTGAACGATCTGCGTGGTAAAGTTCGCGTACAAACCGATGGGGGTTTAAAAACCGGTCTGGACGTGGTGAAAGCGGCCATCCTCGGTGCAGAAAGCTTCGGTTTTGGTTCTACCCCAATGATCGCTTTAGGTTGTAAATACCTGCGTATCTGTCACCTGAACAACTGTGCGACCGGTGTGGCGACGCAGCAGGATCACTTGCGTCAGGAACACTATATTGGTGAGCCGCAAATGCTGATCAACTTCTTCACCTTTATTGCTGAAGAAACCCGTGAATGGCTGGCGGCACTGGGTGTATCCAGTCTGAAAGACCTGATTGGTCGTACAGACTTGCTGGAAATTCTGCCAGGTGAAACCGACAAACATGCACATCTGGATTTAAGTGCCTTGCTGGAATCGCATCCTGCGGCGGAAGGTAAGGCGCAGTACTGTGAAGTACAAGGCAATGAACCATTCGATAAAGGTATATTGGCCGAGCAGATGGTCAGCGAGATGCTGCCAGCAATTGAAGCCGGTACCGGTGGTGAATTTAATTACAGCATTGGCAACTGTGACCGTTCAATCGGTGCACGTATTTCCGGTGAAATTGCCCGCCGTTATGGCAACCTCGGTATGGAAGCCCATCCGGTGAAAATGAACCTGACCGGTACTGCAGGTCAGTCCCTGGGTGTCTGGAATGCCGGTGGTTTACACATCAAGCTGGAAGGCGATGCCAACGATTATGTGGGTAAAGGGATGGCTGGTGGTCGTCTGTCGATCTTCCCGCCAAAAGGTTCACCGTTCCAGACCCAGAATACCGCGATTATTGGGAACACCTGCCTGTACGGTGCCACTGGCGGTAAACTGTTTGCAGCCGGAACTGCGGGCGAGCGTTTCGCGGTGCGTAACTCGGGTGCCTTTGCCGTGATTGAAGGCGCGGGCGATCACTGCTGTGAATACATGACCGGCGGTATCGTCACCGTACTGGGTAAAGTCGGACACAACTTTGGTGCCGGGATGACAGGTGGTTTTGCTTATGTACTTGATTTGGACAACGACTTCGTTGACCATTACAACCATGAGCTGATCGAGTTAAACCGTATTTCTACAGAGTCGATGGAAGAACATAAAGAGTTCTTGTCACGTATCTTAGATGAGCATATTCAAGAAACGGGTAGTGCCTGGGCGTACAAGATCCGCCATGAGTTTGATTACTACAGCCGTAAGTTCTGGCTGGTAAAACCAAAAGCAGCCAATTTGCTGACTTTGTTAAAAACAACTCAAGCTGATCCTCAATAATTCCACGACTGCAGAAATGAAGCCAGATGCAAGGCAACTGTGAATCCCTTGCATCTAGCCACGGAGTAAAGACATGGCAGAACGCCTAAGTAATGACTTTCAATTCCTGGATGTTGCACGCCAAGACCCAGAGAAAAAAGAGATTGACGTCCGCAAATCTGAGTTTGTGGAAATTTATAAGCCATTTACCGCAGAAGTGGCGACCAACCAGACCCATCGCTGTTTAGGCTGTGGTAACCCGTATTGTGAATGGAAATGTCCGGTACATAACTACATTCCAAACTGGTTAAAACTGGTTTCAGAAGGCCGTATTTTCCAGGCAGCAGAACTGTGCCATCAGACCAATACCTTGCCAGAAGTCTGTGGCCGCGTTTGTCCGCAAGACCGTTTGTGTGAAGGTGCCTGTACCTTAAATGATGGCTTTGGTGCCGTGACCATCGGCAATGCAGAAAAATACATCAATGACACTGCATTTGCGCTGGGCTGGCGTCCAGACATGTCGCATGTCAAATGGACCGATAAAAAAGTCGCGATTATTGGTGCGGGCCCGGCAGGTCTGGGTTGTGCTGATATTCTGGTGCGTAACGGTGTAAAACCGGTGGTGTTTGATAAACGTCCGGAAATTGGTGGTCTGCTGACTTTTGGTATTCCAGAATTCAAGATGGAAAAAGACGTAATGAAACGCCGCCGTGAAATTTTCACCGGTATGGGCGTAGAATTCCGTTTAAATACCGAAATTGGTACAGATGTCACCATTGACCAGTTACTGGCAGATTACGATGCCGTATTCATGGGCATGGGTACTTATACCTATATGAAAGGTGGTTTTGCCGGTGAAGACTTAGATGGTGTGTATGATGCGCTGGACTTCCTGATTGCCAACGTCAACCGTTGTCAGGGTTGGGAAAAAGATCCATCGGAATACATCTCAGTCGAAGGCAAAAAAGTGATTGTCCTGGGTGGTGGTGATACCGCGATGGACTGTAACCGTACTTCAATCCGTCAGGGTGCCGAGTCGGTGACCTGTGCCTATCGTCGTGATGAAGCCAACATGCCGGGTTCACGTCGTGAAGTGACCAATGCGCGTGAAGAAGGGGTTGAATTCCAGTTTAACCGTCAGCCAATTGAAATTGTGGGTGAAAATGGCAAAGTTACTGGAGTAAAAGTGGTGACCACGCAACTGGGTGAACCAGACAGCCGTGGCCGTCGTAGTCCAGAGCCAATTCCGGGTTCAGAAGAAATTCTGCCGGCAGATGCGGTGCTGTTGGCCTTTGGTTTCCGTACCAGCCCAGCCAACTGGTTTGCCGATGTGAACATCAACCTGGATGGTTCAGGTCGTGTGGTGGCTGCAGAACAGCAGGAATTTAAATTCCAGACTTCAAACCCGAAAATTTTCGCCGGCGGTGATATGGTGCGTGGCTCTGATTTAGTCGTGACTGCAATCTGGGAAGGCCGTCAGGCAGCAGAAGGCATTCTGGACTATCTGGATGTCTGATTTACGCTGAATTCATTCAAGAAGCCCGCTTTTAGAGCGGGTTTTTTTTAATCACTTTGGTTTTAGAATCGGTAGGTGAAGATGAAAAAGAGACAAGGGCTGCTAGCAAATTCGCTGTAAACACACTTTATGCAACAGGTCATTTTGAAGTTTTTTGCAAATTGAATCGGTCTTTTTGCCATAGGGGAAAAGTGATTTTGTTCACATACTGAGCGTCTCCAAAACAAGAAAGGTCAGTAACCATGACGCAAGTGACGGCAGAAAAATCCTATCTTCATCGTCCGAAAGCTATTGGGATCACGGTTCGCCGGCTCAAATTTAATCCTCATGCCATCCGCCGGCATTATTTTGCCAATTCGCCGGTGATGTCGCATCTGCTTACCGCCTTATCTTCCACTTTTCCCATTGGTGAGCAGTTTTTTGTGCATAGCGTGCGTAATGTACGCGATCGGGTTCAGGATCCGCAGTTGCAGGCACAAATTGCTGCATTTATTGGGCAAGAGGCGATGCATTCCAAGGCACATCGTGAATTTAACAACGCCTGGCGCCGTGATGATTATCAGCTGGATCGTTTTCAGGCCTGGCTGGCGCGTAAAGATCATCATGTCAAAAGTCTGCCACCCAAAGTGCAACTGGCGATTACCTGTGCCTTTGAACATTTTACTGCGCTACTGAGCGGCTATATCCTGCGTCATCCGGAAGTGTTGAGTACGCTGGATGATGATGCGGCCAAGCTGTGGATCTGGCATGCGATTGAAGAAATTGAGCATCGGGCGGTGGCGTTTGAGGTATATCAGCATGTGTATGCCGATCATCGCCTGCGCCGTATGATCATGCGCAGTGTGACTGCCGGTTTTGCCAGTCTGACTTTTTATAGCGCCTCACAGCTATTTTTACAGGACAAGAAAAACAGTATGCCGAAAATCGGCGGTAATCTGTTTGGTTTGTATTTGCTGGTGAAAATGCTGCTGCAGTTATTGCCGGAATATCTGTCCTATTACCGGAAAGATTTTCATCCGGCCAAAATCAATTACAGTCGCAGTCTTAGATACTGGAAGCAGTGCATGGCAACGCAGTATCAGGTTGAAGGTTTCCAGCAGGAACAACAGCCACAATTACTCAGTTAATTCAAACAGATGTTAAACCGCTAATCAAAACCGGACTTCTTTACTCGTCCGGTTTTTTCATGTGCATGTGTTTGCCAAGTGATAAATAAAATTAACAAAACTGGGCTAAAATACCGTTAGAATCAAATTATTGAACAAATACAAATAAATAATTAGAGGATAAGGCATGAACTTGATGAAAAAAACACTGCTGATGCTGGCGCTCAGCAGCAGCTTGACCCTGAGTGGCTGTGGCTATAACACCTTACAGGTCAAAGATGAAGCTGTGACGGCGGCCTGGTCGGAAGTACAAAACCAGTATCAGCGCCGTGCCGATCTGGTGCCGAACCTGGTCAATGTGGTGAAAGGCTATGCCGCACATGAAGAGCAGGTACTGACTGAAGTGACTCAGGCACGTGCCAATGTGGCCGGCTTAAAAGTCGATCAGGCGGTGCTTGAAGATCCGGCTCTGTTCCAGCGCTATCAGGAAGCGCAAGCGCAAATGACCGGGGCGTTATCGCGTTTAATTGCGGTATCAGAAAATTATCCGGATTTAAAAGCCAATCAGCAGTTCCGGGATTTGCAGGTACAGCTTGAAGGCACCGAAAACCGTATTGCCGTGGCGCGTAACCGTTATATCACCACGGTGCAGGACTTTAATGCCTATTCACGCCAGTTCCCGCAGGTGATGACTGCAAAAGTGATTGGTATGGACACCAAGCCAAACTTTAGTGCCGATCAAAACGCACAAACTGCACCAACCGTGTCGTTTGAATAATCCCACGCCCCAAGGAGCCGCGGATCATGCCTGATTCAATTACTGCTCTCATCCGGTGGATACTGCACAGCCTGCTGTTGTGCTGTGCACTATTGCTCAGTTCACTCAGTCTGGCAGATACCGCTGCTACCGGCTCAGCAGATGACTTGGCAGCAGCACGCATCATTCAGGAACAGCAACGTGCGGCCAATGCTCGTCATCAGAGTCAGGCAGCCTCTGCATCTGAGGCAAGTGTTGAACAACCGGTGATTGCCAATGATATGGCAGAAGGTGAGTCCATCCGCGGTTTGCCGACTTTAAATGAACCGGTGATTGATCAGGCCAGTTTGCTGAGTGCAGCGCAGAAACAGGCGATTAGCCAGCGGATTTTAGCGCTGCATCAGCAGGGTAAAGCGCAAATTGGGGTGGTGATTGTGCCGACCACCGGTCAGGAAGATATTTTTGATTTCGCCATACGCATTGCAGAACGCTGGCAATTAGGCTCGGCCAAATATGACAATGGCTTGTTAATGGCAATTGCAGTGAATGATCGCCGTATTCAGATTTTAACCGGTTATGGTCTGGAAGGGGTATTACCCGATATTGTGCTGGGCCGGATTATTAATAACCAGATCACCCCATATTTTAAACAGGCACAATATGCCAGCGGCATTGAAGCCGGTCTGGCCGAAATTGAACGTATTCTGAATCTGGACCCGGAAGTGGCGGCCAATGCGGCTAAAGAGCTGCAGGAACGCCAGCAACAGGCATTACGTGAGCAGCAGGCACGGGAAAAAACTTTTAATACGGTGATTTTTATTTTAATTGCCGGGGTGATTGGCTCTTATATTGTCGGTAAACGTCTCAGCGCTTCAACCGCTGCGGTGGCGGCTACGGTGGCGGGGCTGGTCAATGGTGTGGGCATATTCACCAGTTTATTAATGGGACTTGGGATTTTCTTTTTACTCATTACCGCACTCGCCCAAGCGATTTTTCATATTTTCCTGGCCTCGGCTGGTCGTAGCGGTGGAGGCGGCGGCTTTGGTGGTGGCGGTGGATATAGCGGCGGAGGCGGCGGCTTCGGCGGGGGAGGGGCATCAGGATCATGGTAACCACAACAGATACAACCGAAATTATTACCCAGCCGAAAACTCAGGAGCTGAGTCAACCCAGTTTAAAGCGCTGGTTTAAGCACTTTTTCTACATGCCAGCCACCAAGCGCTTTTTTAACCAACAGGACCAGTATGCAATTGCGCAAGCGGTTACAGAAGCCGAGCATGGTCATATTGGCGAAATTCAGGTCGTCATTGAAGGTTGTCTGCCTTCGCGTTTGGCTTATTATCAGGATACGCGTACCCGCGCACGACAACTGTTTGCTGAGCTGGGTGTCTGGGATACGGAATATAACAGTGGCGTACTGCTTTATTTAAACCTGTGTGAGCGTAAAGTCGAGATTGTGATTGATCGGGGCATTAAGCATGCCACTGAGCAGCAGGTCTGGGATGAGATTTGCCAAAAAATGGTGTATGGCCTAGCGCAAAGAGAGTATCAGCAGGCAGTGATCTTGGGGGTAAAAGAAATTGGCATGATTCTGGATGGTTTTTATGACCAAAAAATTCAGGATGAAGCCAATGAGCTGGGGAATAAACCAATTATTCTTGGTTAATGTTGTAAATATGTGACACTAAACGTCACTTTTTTACATAAAAACACATAGAAAAAAGAAAGTGAAAATTTTTTATCCATAAATAGCTGTTTTTTCTTTAAATATATTTATAATAAAAGTTGGCACATATAGTGCTATATACAAAATAGCTTATAAAGTGTACTAGCTCAAACCTGATCTGACAGTTACCCATTTTTTATTGTGCCTGTCAGGTTAAATTTGAGCTAAATTCTTCTCAGCCCAAATCCGTTTTCCATCAAGTAAAGTTTCAAGTGGTGTACGACCACAGCACATTTTTCCTTGATGAGTCCGTTCAGTATTATAGAATTTCAGCCAATCGTCTAGATCAACTTGTAATTCTTCCAATGAGCTATAAAGCTTCTTCCTAAACGTAATTTGATAGAACTCCTGCAAAATCGTCTTATGGAAACGCTCACATATACCATTTGTTTGCGGGGAAGCTGCTTTTGTCTTCGTGTGATCAATATCATTGACTGCTAGATATAACTCATAGTCATGTTGTTCTACCTTACCGCAATACTCAGTACCTCTGTCTGTGAGGATGCGAAGCATTGGTAAGTCCTGAGATTGATAGAATGGCAACACACGATCATTGAGTAAATCAGCCGCTGTAATCGGTGTTTTTGTTGTATAAAGCTTGCAATGAACGACCTTGCTATAAGTGTCGATGAATGTTTGTTGGTAGATTCGTCCAACACCTTTGAGATTCCCGACATAAAAGGTGTCTTGCGCGCCTAAATAGCCTGGATGAGCTGTTTCGATTTCACCACAAGCAACGTCATCCTCATGCTTACGTTCAAGTGCCGCAATCTGGTGATCATTTAATTCAATACCATCCTGTGCCACTTTAGCCTCAAGTGCTTTTAAACGCTTCTTAAAGTTTTCTAAATCATGACGAAGCCAAATAGAGCGAACGCCACTCCCTGAAACGAATACCCCCTTCTTGCGTAATTCATTACTAGTACGGTGCTGACCATATGCAGGATATTGAATTGCGAAATCAATAACAGCCTGTTCAGTAGCATCATCTACTCGGTTTTTTAAATTTGGTACTCGACGGGATTTATTGATCAGTGCGTCAATATCACCAGACTTCACTAACTCTTGATAGCGATAAAATGTATCTCTTGAAACACCCATCACTTTGCATGCTCTGGACACATTCTGAAGCTCTTCAGCTAAATTGAGCAGACCTACTTTGTGTTTAATGATTTGATTGTTAGTATGCAACATAAGAAAGTTACCTTTGTTTGATTAAGATTTCGATACCTTTATCAAAACGGGTAACTTTCTCTTTTTCAAGAAGAATGTACGATCAAGTCTGAACTAATACATATAAAGCTTATAAAAAATTAACAAAACATTTGTGGAGAATGTTATGAAAACTGTTCAAAAGGGTTTCACCCTAATCGAATTAATGATTGTTGTTGCGATCATTGGTATTTTGGCTGCAATTGCGATTCCGCAATACCAAAACTACATCGCTAAATCACAAGTTAGCCGTGTAATGTCTGAAACTGGCGCACTTAAAACTGTGATCGAGACTTGCGTACTTGAAGGTAAAACAGCTCAGGACGCATGTGACCTAGGTTGGACAGCAAGTAACTTATTGGCTTCAGCTGCTACAGGCAATACACAAGAAACTGGTCAAGATGGTCTAACTGTAGTCATCGCTACTGATGGTTCAGCAGATGTTGAAGCAACATTTGGTAATGCTGCTGCAACTTTAGCGAGTAAAAAATTAAATTGGAAACGTACTGATGCTGGTGTTTGGGCGTGTACAACTAACGTAGATTCGAAATACCGTCCAGCAGGCTGTGGTGAACCAGGTTCAGCACCACAAAGTTCTGGTTCTGATTCTAATTCTAATTCTGATCCTAACTTGCAATAATTATTTGATATTAATCCTATGATGGTTGTATCGCCAAAAAGAGGACAAGTCATTGTCCTCTTTTTTTATGTGGGGAAATATGTTCGCTTTTTTTGAAAATTATTCTTATAAAAAACTCACGCTTATTTTATTGGTGGTTTTATATTTACCCTTTATTTTATGGGGTGGGTATTTTATTGATGATATTCGCCGTGCCTACTTAGGGCAATATGCATGGTCAACTGATTATCGCCCAATAATAGATTGGCTGTACTATCTATTGGGACAAGGGGTAGATTTTGTCGATATTTACCCACTAGGATATCTGCTGCAAATTCTGCTGCTGTATTTATTTATTCCCTTTGCTGCACAGCGCTATTTAGAAAAATTACAATTAGACCCCGCACAGCGTAATTATGTGGTCTTGGCATGGTTTTTTGTCTTTTGTAATCCTTTCTTTTTACAGAATTTATATTTTCGTTAGGCTTTGTTGCACAAAGATTTCATAACTATATGATTTTAAAGGTTTTGATTATTTTTTGATCCAAAATTAAATTTATTTAAATCAGATGCTTACATATTTATGCAACAAAGCCCTTATGAGATGAAATTTGTCGACAATGATTTCTTAGCCGATGAAATCCAATATGATTATCGTCATGAAGATTTTTATAGCGATTTTTGGCGTACAAAGTTTGATTTTAAAGACTCGTTGTCTGCGGTGGGTGGGTTATCGGGTTCAGCCTCTCAATTAGCAAAACTGACCAAACACATTTTGGTACAGCAACAGGGCAATATTTTGCAGCAGGGTAAAACCCCTTGTGCAAATCATCTTTGGGGTGGCTGCTATGGCTATGCGATGGATCCGTATCAAGCCACAGGGCAAAATTTTACCATTTACAATCGCCCTGGTCATTTTCCCGGTGTGGAAACCGACTTATTTATTGATGATCAGGGGGGCATTTTTGTGAGCTTAAGGGGCGCTTCTGTGCAACATTACGACAGCTTAACCGAGTATAGACGCATAATTTATGACGCTTTGCTTCAACACTATCAATTGAAAAAATAATGAGATGAATGATGTCGAAACGCATTAAATTCTTTCTTGGGCATTTGCTGATTTCAGTGGTCATTGCTTTATTTGCAACGTATTTGATTTTTGGGGTGTGGTATCCAAAGCCTTTAGATACAGCGCTTGGGGTCAGTTTTATATTTCTGATGATGATCGCCATTGATGTGATTGTCGGACCATTTCTTGGCTTGCTGGTCTATAAAGAAGGCAAGAAAACCTTAAAAATGGACTTAGGCGTGATTATTGCTGTGCAGGTACTGGCTTTTGGTTATGGTATGTATAACCTGATGCAAGCCCGTCCGGTATGGTTGGTACAAACAGGGCATGTCTTTGAATTGGTGCGTCATAGTGACCTTGTGGTTCAAGACAATGCGCATCCTGACTATAACAGCTATACCACATGGACGGGGCCAAAAGCAGTGGCAATTGATTATGGTAAAACCTATAAAGAAAAAGGCGATTGGCTCATGAAAGATATGGCGGATGTGCCTGCTGCCTTTAGACCTTCACGGTTTACCTCTTTGCAACAAGCCAAACTCGATCTACAAGACAATCAGCAAAGTATCGACACATTGGTTCAGTTTAATGATACTGCTGCTGTAGAGCAGATCAAAGCCAAATACCCACAAGTAGATGCATGGTTGCCTTTGCGTGGTGGAGATATGGATATGGTAGTGTTGATTAATAGCCATGTGCCAGACGTCGTTGCTATTGTCGACCTCCGCCCTTGGCACTAACGCAAAATAGAACAATAATTTCACCAAGCAGCTGATTCCCTCAGCTGCTTTTTTGATTATCATAGCTCATCTTTTTTTCAACTCTTGCAGCATGAAATTCTTCCTCTTGCTTCTAGCCGGTATCTTCATCTCCCTCGCCTGGCTCCTTCCCATCCATTACCGTCCTTGGGTCACCTATACCGGCGAGCTATATGCTTTTTTTGCGCTGTTCGCTTTGGCTGCTATTTTCCTAAAAGAAAAACTGACTCTTCCAAAAATAAGCCTGCCTTTGCTGGCCTTAACCGTTATCCCATTCATTCAATGGGCTTGTGGTTTGCTATTCTTTTTTGATAAAGCCCTATTTAGCACCCTATATATCTTTGGTTTTTGGCTGGCGATTGTATTGGGCTATAACCTGACCGTAGATAGCGCGCAGCGAGAAAAAATATTTACAGGTTTAAGTTTTGTCTTTTTAGGTGTCGGCTCCATAACTGGTCTCATGGCCATTTGCCAATGGCTCACCATCGACCAGTATTTCCCGTTTATGGTGGATATCCGTACCGGCCAGCGTCCTTATGCCAACTTCGCTCAGCCGAATAATATGGCAACCTTTCTGGTCATGTCCTTAATGGCCTGTTTATACCTGTATGAAAAACAGAAACTGAAAACAGCACTTTTGGTTGCAACTGGTTTGGTCATCTTAAGCGGGGTGGTGCTGAGTCAATCGCGTACCTCTTGGGTCGCCTCGCTGTGTATCTTGGCCTATCTCGGCTATCAGCAATACCAAGGCTATATCCGCCTGAAATGGTGCTATAGTGCGCTCTGGTTTGCGACTTTTGTTGGTTTGATCTTTATTGCACCTGCTTTAAGTCAGCTACTCTCTCAAAGCGCAGATATAGCGGTACAGTCTCGTGATGTGGTACAGCGTGCCACGGGTGATATGTCACGGCTGGCAATCTGGGAGCAAATGCTGCATGCCATTGCCCATCAACCCTGGTTTGGCTATGGCTGGCATCAGACCAGTGTCGCATACACGACGATTAGTGAATTTTTCCAGGGACCGGTATGGATTCGTAGCGCTCACAACGTCGTGCTCGATCTGCTGCTCTGGAATGGTCTGCTGATTGGCTTGCCATTGTTGGCTTATCTGGCCTATTGGGGTTATCAACTACATCGGCAGGTGAATTCAACCATTTCGGTGATTGGCCTGTTGATGCTGGGTGCCTTCCTGATTCATGCCATGCTGGAATTTCCACAGAACTATGCTTATTTTCTGCTGCCCGCCGGTTTTATCTTGGGAATTGTACAATCACAACGTCTAGGTGCTGGCGTGAAGTTATCGCCAATATTCATGCGGGTTGGCTTTGGCGTGGGCTTAGTCCTGCTGCTGCTAATTTATCGTGATTATGAAGTAATGGTGCCAAAGCTGAATCAATCGGTGCGTTATGAAAAGACACCGGAAAAAATCACCAATCAGGATCAGATTTATCTGCTCGAGGAATTTAACCACCGCATTGCCTGGATTCGTCTGAATCCGTATAGCCAGCAAAGTCCGGAGCAGTTGCAGCAGATTCATGAGATTGTGCTGAATTATCCAACCCAGTATGACCTGCTTAAATATGCCCGAGTGCTGGCCTTTAATGGCTATGAATCCGAAGCCAAACAGCAGCTGGAGCTGTTAAAGATCGTGCGAAAGGTCGAGGTGGATTATGATAGCTTGCTGGATGGGGCAGAAATCAGACCAGAACCATAAATCATCTGCTGATTTTTAAGGCTGCTGTTTGGGATTTGAAGCACATTGCTCAATCCATAAAAAAGACCGGAACTCCGGTCTTTTTTATGCAGTTAATCTTTTTAATTGAGCTTAGAGCTGGCTCTGAATATAGTTTTCAATACCGACAGATTCAGTTAAATCCAGTTGCGTGGTCGCCCAGTCCAGATATTCTTCTTCTTTTTCCAGGATTTCCTGAACCAGATCACGGGTCACATAATCCATTTCCTGTTCAGCCAAAACGACGGCTTTCTGAATGGCTTCAATATTTTCTTTGACTTTACGGACATCACAGTTCAGCACTTCAACCGTGTGCTGACCAATATACAGTTTGCCCAGATGTTGCAGATTTGGCAGACCTTCTAGAAATAAAATCCGCTCGATAATTTTATCGGCATGTTTCATCTGACGAATTGATTCTTTATATTCCGCCGAACCGAGTTGCTCAATGCCCCAGTCATTAAACATGCGCGAATGTAAAAAATATTGGTTAATAGCGGTTAAATGATGATACAGCACCTGATTCAGTTGATTAATCACCTCACGATTGCCTTTCATTGCACTACTCCATCTCACAATTTCTGCCCTAAACAGTTTTAAGGCAATCTAGAGCTTTATCTTAAACAAGATGATGGAGGATGGCGAGTAATTTATTGAACAGCAAATGAAAATCGTCATCAATGCGATTCGGCAGCAATGCCCGGTCAGGCAATAAAAACCCGCCTGAGTCAGAAGCGGGGGAGGAGAGTCGGCCCACGGACCGAAGGATTTATTCTTATTGGAATTAGGCAGCAACTGCGAGACGGCCGGCAAGTTCGGCCACTTCATCGCTAATAATGGCACGTGCTTCAGGGGCACAGCGGCCACAGCAGGTTCCCAGATCGAGCAGGTCACGAATTTCGCGATAGCTTTCAGCACCATTCGCTACGGCGTCTTTAATGTCTTGATCTGTAATACCACGGCACAAGCAAACGTACATTGATACAACCATGAAGAATTAAATAAGATAAGTGTTATTATTGATAATTATTATCGTTTGTCAATAAAAATCATTTGAAAATTCATTTGTTGTGATTGGGTTTTTGAATAAAAAAATACCATCTTATCGATGGTATCTTTTTTGTACAGCTAAGTTATTGATTAATAATTACCACGCCATCCATTTCAACCAGTGCACCTTTGGGTAGGCTGGCCACACCTAAAGCGGCACGTGCAGGATATGGCTGGGCAAAATATTCACCCATAATCTGGTTCACCAACTGGAAATTGGATAAATCGGTCAGGTAGATATTGAGTTTGGCAATATCAGCCAGCGTGCCACCTGCGGCTTCACAGACGGCTTTCAGGTTGTCAAAAACACGGCGGATTTGCGCTTCAATGCCTTCAACCAGTTCCATGCTGTAAGGATCAAGGCCAATCTGTCCTGACAGGTACACGGTATTGCCAACTAAAATGGCTTGAGAATATGTACCAATGGCAGCAGGCGCATTTTCAGTATGGATCACTTGGCGGGACATCGATTTCTCCTTTTATAAGTATGGACAGCATAAACGATAGCCGGGCAGGCTCAGGCCTATCGTATCATGATTAACAGGCTTTGGATGTTTCGGCAATATTGGGTGGCAGTTCCAGACGGATAATCCGCGGGAAACCGAAATGCATACGCAGGTCGCGAATAATCTGGGCAATCTGTTTACGGTTATTTACCACAATATTGACATAGGTCTTGGCATCGTGGCTACGGACCATTTCCACCCCGGTCTTGGCTTTACGGCATTGATAGATCAGGTCAGAAATCTGCTCATCATTCATTTCAATATCAATGCATAAATAGGCGGTGAAGCTGACGTCATCGACATCATCCGAGTTCCACTGTAGCGGCATGATATTTTCTGGATGCAGATGCTGTTCATGCAGCAGGTTATGGCAACGCGCACGATGCACAATTAAACCACGGCGGGATAAATGGCCTTGAATCGGATCACCCAGTACCGGATTACAGCAATGCGCATATTTAACATCAATGCCTTCAGTGCCCTGAATCAGACGATCCGAAACTTCCGAGCTGCTGTCCTGTGAATAAAGATGGTTGGCCACCAGTTGTGGTAACAGGTCACCGACTGCAATCTGTTCGAACAGGCGTTCTTTACTGTCGATATGACGCCATTGCAACAGGTTAATCCAGTCGTCTTCGCTTAAATCTTTAATCGAACAGTTAAACAGTTTTAAGGCACGGTTAAGGGCCTGCTCACCGACCAGACGCTGCTCGTCAATATCCTGATCACGCAGAATGTTTTGCAGGGCACGGCGTGCTTTCTGGGTGTTAATAAAGCTGAGCCAATCTGGGTTTGGGGTGGCCAGTACATCGGTAATCACTTCCACCACCTGGCCGCTGGTCAGCGGCGTAGAGAGCGGTTTGATTTCTCCATTAATTTTCGCACCGACCGCATGGTTACCGAGGAACAGGCTGGCCGAATAGGCAAAATCAACTGCGGTAGCGCCTTGCGGTAATTCATGCAGATGGCCATGCGGAGTATAAACCCAGATTTTTTCCTGATGCAGATAATCCAGCAGTTCGCTAAAGGTGGTTTTGGCACAGGCGCCATCAATCAGTACGTTCAGGTTTTGCATGGACGCCTGAATCGCCGAGCGGCAGGCTTGCGGTGCATTCTCACCAAGAACCACACCAAAACGGGCCGCTTTACGCATCAGCTCGGTTTGAATAGTTAAGGATAAGGTGGTTTCTTCACCTTTCAGGCGCAGCATCAGCGACTGGTTGCCCCCCGGTAACGGACGGCGAATATGATCGGCAAAATGCAGCACCTGAAAATGTTCACGTAAAATGTCCGCTAAGCGGTCACAGTCGGCAATGCTTTGCAGAATAATTTCAAAGGCGTGGCTGTGGGTCAACTCTTGCAGGTCGATGTCGTTTTTGACGAAATAACGGAGCAGTTCGATATTGTTATTTTTCTTTTTAATCCGGCCACTAATTTGATGATATTGCAGCAGCTCGGCCAGGTTCTTTTCCCATTTGGCCTGATATTCACAGCGTTTTGGCTTGGTTTCTAGCAGGGCAGCCTGAACATTATTGAACATATCCAGATCAAGATTCTGGTAACACAGATGCTCCAGGTTGTCGGCCATTTCATTCATGCCGACAATACGCGCCATAGGCACAAAAATATCAAAAGTTTCCTGGGCAATGCGGGCGCGTTTATCTGGGCGCAAGGCATCCAGAGTGGTCATATTGTGATAGCGGTCAGCCAGTTTAATAATGATTACACGCGGGTCTTGCAGGGTCGCTTGCAGAATTTTACGGAAGGACGCGGCTTTATTGTATTCTTTATCGCTGGAATGGCTGAGTTTGGTGACGCCATCGACCAGTTCGGCCACGGTACGGCCAAATTTTTCGGTAATATCTTCTTTGCTAAATTCGGTATCTTCAATCACATCATGCAGCAGTGCCGCCATCAGGGTTTCGGCATCCAGACGCATATGTGCCAGAATGCAGCTGACCGCAATCGGATGCAGAATATAAGGCTCGCCGCTTTTACGGGTCACGCCATCATGCGCCAGATCGGCATAGTCACAGGCCGCAAGCACGCGCTCGCTATCGCTTTCACTCAAGTAAGCGTCGATAATCATATTTAGTTGCTGTTTGGCTTGGCTGACCTCTGCGCCTGGCATATACCACCTTTAACTACAATGCTCGTAACAATCACAAAAACTGATCTTCTAATGAAAAACATATTGCATGACTTGTCAATTTTTTTCACCGAAAATATCGAAATAAAAGCTCGTTGTAATTACGAGTTCCGATGCTTATGTTATAACGGTTATTGCGCAAATATTAAAGTTCAAATAATAAAAAAGCCTAGTAAAAAACTAGGCTTTTTCAGGATGTATTTTCTTATTGGAAAGAAAAACCATCTAAATTCAAGTTATTTGCTGAAAGTGCAAGGTCAAGGCTAGAGGCTTGGTAGTCCTGATCGCGTTGTTTCAAAATGTCTTTAGAAACGTGGCCTTCTGCAATTTCACGTAAAGCAACAACGGTAGGTTTGTCGTTGTCCCACTCAACGGTAGGTTCAATTCCTTGACGTGCCAATTGACGCGCGCGTTTGCTTGCCACTAGTACAAGCTCAAAGCGGTTGTCTACATGGTCTAAACAATCTTCAACGGTGACGCGTGCCATAAGAGTTCTCGTTTGAATGGTAAATTTAAACAGACTGTGCAGTATAAGGTGCTTTGCCTGAAGACTCAAGTTTTAATCAGGGTGCTGTAGGGGTAATCAGCTTCTGGATTAGTTCCTGATGACGGTTGGCCTGCTGGCTTAACACCAGACGGTTGGCAATAATCACGGCTTCTAAATCATGCAGCGCTTTATTGAAGTCATCATTGATAATCACATAGTCAAAGTTGACATATTGCTGCATATCTTCTACCGCACAGCTTAGGCGATGTTCAATCACATCCACGGCATCGGTGCCGCGATTGGACAGGCGCTGGCGTAAGTCAAACTGGCTTGGCGGCAAAATAAAAATCTGTTTCGATTCAGGAAAAAGTTTGCGCACCTGCTGCGCACCTTGCCAGTCAATCTCCAGCAGGACATCGTGACCTTTGGCCAGTTGTTCTTTGACTGTGGCTTGGGCTGTTCCATAATAATTGCCAAAGACTTCGGCATATTCAATAAAACCGCCTTGTTGCACCAGGTCGATAAAATCCTGTTTCTGGGTGAAATGGTAATGAACGCCGTCCAGTTCGCCAGGACGTTGACCACGGGTCGTGTGGGAAACAGAAACGTGCAGATTGTTAACACGTTCAAGCAGGGCTTTAACGAGGGATGTTTTGCCTGTTCCTGAAGCGGCAGAAACGACAAACAATAGACCCGACATGATATTTTTCCTGATATGATAAAATATCTTCTCTATTTTAGAGTAGACGCCCCTTAAACAAAATAGCCAAGTTGGCTTTTGTTGGCATAAATTTTTAAACATCCCACCTATTTAACTTCAACATAGAGGGTTCTATGGAAATTGTATTGGCGAATCCACGTGGTTTTTGTGCAGGTGTAGACCGAGCAATTGCGATTGTAAATCGTGCCCTTGAGTGTTTTAACCCACCTATATATGTACGTCACGAAGTGGTACACAATAAATTTGTGGTGGACGACTTGCGTCAGCGTGGTGCAATTTTTGTAGATGAACTAGATGAAGTGCCTGACGACAACATCGTGATTTTTAGTGCGCACGGTGTATCTAAAGCAGTACAACAAGAAGCTGAGCGCCGTGGCCTGAAAGTGTTTGATGCCACCTGTCCGCTGGTGACCAAGGTGCATATTGAAGTGACCAAATATGCCCGTGAAGGGGTCGAGGCGATTTTAATTGGACATGAAGGCCATCCTGAAGTGGAAGGCACCATGGGTCAATATGACAAGAAAAATGGTGGTGAAATTTATCTGGTGGAAGATGAAGAAGATGTCGCGGCTTTAAGCGTGCGTCATCCTGAAAAAGTCGCGTTTGTTACGCAGACCACGCTGTCGATTGATGATACCGCCAAAGTGATTGATGCCTTGCGCCAGAAATTCCCGCAGATTCAGGGACCGCGTAAAGATGATATCTGTTATGCCACCCAAAACCGTCAGGATGCGGTGCGTGACTTGGCCAGTCAGTGTGATGTAGTGTTGGTAGTGGGGTCGCCAAACTCGTCGAATTCGAACCGTTTACGTGAACTGGCCGAGCGCATGGGCAAACAGGCGTATCTGGTCGATAATGCCGATCAGCTGGATCAGGCCTGGTTTAATCCTGAAACGAAAATTGGTGTGACTGCCGGCGCATCTGCTCCGGAAATTTTGATTAAACAGGTGATTCACCGTTTGCAGGACTGGGGGGCAACTGCACCTGAAGAGCTTGCCGGTCGTGAAGAGAACATTACCTTTAGTTTACCGAAAGAGTTACGTATTCCTGTAACTCAGGCTTAAACTGAGAAATAGATAACAGTCTAATTTTTCTTTTAAAAATAAGCAGATGATTGTGATATGACAGTCATCTGCTTTTTTATGCCGTTTGCCTCTATTTGTGTTGGTTTCGTAATTTCTTTAGATAATATTTTTAATGAGGTAAAGTTTTGTTGCCTTGGGGAGTGGTATGCAAAGAAGACAGAATGGATTTACATTAATTGAACTCATGGTGACGATTGCGATATTGGGGATTATTGCAACAATGGCTGCGCCTTCTTTTAATAACATGATAATGAATCAAAATTTAAAAGCGAGTACTAATTCACTGGTGCAAGAAATCAAGAAGGCGCGCGCTACAGCTATTTTAAATAAGCAATCTGTGACATTAAATTTAGATTCTACGAATAGTGATACATACAGCAGTTTAAATTGGGCCCCAAGTGGAGATGTGCGATTAAAAGACTCCTTACATACTCAATTGATATTTGATGGAAATGGTCAATTAACAACCTTTAATACATTTTCAGAAATTGAATTATGTAAAAAAAACGGGGTAACTGACTCTAAAAAAATAACATTAACTTTATTGGGGCAAGTTGAAAAAATTGAGGAAGGGACTTGTACATGAATTATAAATCTCAACAAGGTGTAGGTTTGCTGGAAGTGTTAGTTGCTTTAGTGATCCTCGCAATTGGTGCTTTGGGTTATGTCATGTTACAGGTGAGAGCACTTGAAGCAACTGCTGAAAGTTCACAACGTATTCAGGCTATTAATATTGCAAGAGATCTTGCAGAACATATACGTGCAAATCGCAATGGGTGGACAGGTTCAACCTCATATCAAACAGAACTTGCAACCACTGCGGCTCAAGCGAAGGCAGCTGCAACTCCTGATTGTGCTTCAGCGGGCTGTAACCCAGCTCAGCTAGCAGATTTTGATGTGGCTGAAATATCAAGCTATGCAACACAATATGGTATGAGTTTAGGTATGTCTGCATGTCCAGGAACCAGTAATCGACAATGTTTGTTTGTGGCTTGGGGAAATACAAAGCCAATAAATAGCACAACAGATACAGCGTCATGCACGAATGAAACATCGTATCGCGTTAATTCGACTTGCGTAATGATGGAGGTTTACTAAATGAAAAGAGTAACCGGCTTTACAATAGTAGAGTTAATGATCGCCTTAAGCTTAGGGCTATTAATTGTAGCTGCAGCACTTTTAATGATCTTTAGCGGTCAGAAAAATATAGCTTTGCAAAAAAATTCCGAAAGTTTGCAGGATGATCAAAATTTTGGTCTTGCTTACATTGCAAAAAATATACGTCAAGCAAATTTGTTTAATGAGTCAGCTGAGCTGACAGCTTCTTCACCACATGGTGGTATTGTGTTTGGTACAGCCAATCTTGATAGTTTTCTTACGGTGCGTTCTGATTTTACTACTAAATACGCAACGATTGCGGGTGCTGCTAGTAATATGCGAATCAAAACAGGGACTAACACTTTTAGTAATGCAACGAATGATCAATTAGTCATCCAATATCGTCCTGCAGAAACTGGAGGATATGACTGTGAAGGAAAACAAATTAACAGCACGAACCTATACATATTAGAACGTTATTTTGTACGAGTTGATACTAATGGCAGTGGAACAGATGAAGAACGGGCAGCATTAGCCTGTGCTTCGAGCCATTATTCTACAGATTTAGCTGTTGCAACACCTTTGGAAGGCTCTACTACAGCCACAACAGGGTTGTATGGGGGTGGTCAGATCATTATGAAACGTGTTGATCTGTTTAATGTACGATTTTTAACACAGACAGGTTCCAATTATCGTTATATGACTGTGGCTCAATATAATGCAGCAGCTCCAAAACCTAGAATCCTAGCTGTTCAGCTTGCTGTTATTGCACGTGCAGCGGATACAACCACAGAAAGCTCAGTTTCTAATACGCAAGAATTTTCTATTTTTGGGCAAACAGTGACTCAAAAGAATAATTTAACAAAACGTTATGTTCGCACTCCAATTGTACAAACAATTGCTTTAAGAAATGCATTGGGGGCACGCTCATGAAGAATAATCAAACTGGTGCAACACTTATTATTGTATTGCTTATTTTAGTTGCGATTACAGTTATTGGTAGTTTGGCTGTTCGTTCGAGTATTTTAGCTCTGAAAGTAGCCACAGTAGGACAAGCGCAACAATTAATGATACAGAATTCCGATGCAGCTTTATTTAACGTCGAAAACCGTTATTTAAAACCTACTCAAACCTACTCAATGTGGGTTTGATGTTTAATTCCTACTTCACCATCAAGAACCTAAAGCATTTGCTTTAGGGATTACCTCAATTCCATAGGCTGTCACGGTGTAA
>NZ_VOXR01000030.1:0-32369 GCF_013420645.1 Acinetobacter sp. C15 | reverse complement strand
CCGAGCTAAAAAGCGCTTTAGAAACAGGTAAGAAAATTATTATCACCACTATCCAAAAGTTTCGCATCATTTGGGATAGCGTGACTGATTTAAGTGATAAAAACTTTGCCATTATTATTGATGAAGCACATAGTTCACAGTCAGGCGAAGCACATAACAGCATGAATCGAGCAATGGGCAATGAAGCCTTAAAAAATGCTGATGATGTTCAGGACATGCTTGTGGCAATGATGACCACACGTAAAAAGCGTGAAAATGTATCGTACTTTGCTTTTACTGCAACGCCTAAAAACACCACTTTAGAAAAGTTTGGTCAACTAGATGTTGCGACAGGCAAATATGTACCATTTCATCTATACAGTATGAAACAAGCCATTGAAGAAGGCTTTATTTTAGATGTGTTGGCAAACTATACGACATATAAGAGCTTTTATGAGATTCAAAAGTCGATTGAAGACAATCCAATGTTTGAATCGAAAAAAGCACAACGTATTTTAAGAGCCTATGTGGAAGCATCACAACAATCCATTGATGCCAAAGCCAGCATTATGCTTGAGCACTTCATTGATAACGTGGTCAATAAGAAAAAGCTCAAAGGCGTCGCAAAGGGCATGGTGGTGACACAAAGCATTGAAGCTGCAATCCGCTATTACTTATCACTCAAAAAATTGCTAGATCAAAAAAATAACCCATTTAATATCGTGATTGCGTTCTCAGGTGAGAAAGAAGTTGATGGTACAACCTATACTGAAGAATCACTGAATGGATTTAATGATGCTAAAACAAAAGAAAAGTTTGATTTAGATGAAAACCGTATTTTGGTGGTGGCAAACAAATATCTCACAGGTTTCGATCAACCGAAACTGACCACGATGTATATCGATAAAAAATTGACAGGCGTACTATGTGTGCAGGCATTGTCACGTTTAAACCGTGCTGCACCAAAATATAATAAACGCACGGAAGACTTATTTATCTTAGATTTCTACAATGAGATTGATGACATAAAAAAAGCATTTGATGATTTTTATACTTCAACCTCGTTATCTGAAGCGACTAATGTCAACGTGCTCAATGATATTAAAACGGCGTTAGATGACACAGGCATTTATGAACTACATGAGGTGGTGAAGTTTAATGAACTGTTCTTTAGTAATGCTTCTGGCAGTGACCTAAGTCCAATTATTGATACAGTTGCAGCACGTTTTGATGAAGAGAGAAAGGGGTCTTGGGAACATGAGCAACGGGTTGATTTTAAAGTAAAAGCTAAACAATTTGTCAAAATTTATGCCCAAGTCTCTTCGATCATACAGTTCAATAAAAAGGAATGGGAACAACTGTATTGGTTCTTAAAGTTCCTTATTCCAAAATTGAATGTACAAGATGGGCGCTTAAATGGTATTGATGATTTGTTGGAATCAGTCGATTTAAGTACTTATGCCTTGAAGCGTGAGCATATCAACAAAACCATTACGCTTGATGCAGAGGAAACAGTTGTAGAACCACCAAATCCAAACCCTCGTAATCCAAGCGAAGAAAATGATGATGAAACACTTGATGACATTATTTCTAAGTTTAATGAAAAGTGGTTTCAGGATTGGAGTGCGACACCACAAGATCAACGGGTGATTATCATTGATTTGGTGAAGCGTATTCAGCAGCATCAAAACTTTATGAAAAAGTATAAGCAGACGCAAGATCCACAAAACAGAGCACTCGTATTTAAAAAGATGCTCGATGAAATTATGGTGGTACAGCGTAAAAATATGGTGGATTTGTACAATCTCTACCGTAAGGACTCAGCATTCCAAGATACGTTTAGTCAGACCTTGGAAAACTTGATTGAGATGGAAGAGGTTTAGAATTTGGAGTTTGGTCATTGGGTATTAGTACCCAATGACCTTTTATTTTGTATGTTTTAGATATTTTGAGGGGCGTCTTAATGGCGAAATATTCAGTACATCAGCATCCGATTGATACATTACTCTCTTGGATAAAATCAGGTGAAATCGCAATTCCTGAAATCCAGCGACCTTTCGTTTGGTCGAGTAGTAAAGTGCGGGATCTAATGGATTCGCTATATAAAGGTTATCCTGTCGGCTATATCATCACATGGCGTAACCCGGATATTCGTCTTAAAGATGGAACCTTATCCGCAGGAAAAAAGGTACTTATTGATGGACAGCAACGTATTACTGCATTGACTGCTGCTGTTGTTGGGCAGTTGGTGTTAGATAAGGACTATAAAGAAACTAATATTCGAATAGCGTATAACCCAACTGCTAAAGATGATGAGCCCTTATTTGAAGTATGTAACACAGCTATCGAGCGTAATCCAATCTGGGTCAATAATATCGCCCCAATTTTAAATGGGGATATTTCAATATCTCAGGCTAGACGTGCATATATGGGATTGAATCCAGATGCAAATGAAGATTTCATTGAAGATAAGCTTGAGCAGTTAAAAGCAATCAAAAATCGTCAGATTGGTATCATTGAACTAGATTCATCTCTGGATATCGACACGGTTACTGAAATTTTTATACGAATCAATCAAAAGGGTGTAGTACTCAGTAATGCAGACTTTGTTATGTCAAAGATTGCATCAGATGAGCAATTTGGTGGAAATCGATTACGTAAAATGATTGATTACTTTTGCCATCTTTTGAAAGATGGTAGTTTTAATAAAATCATTAAACAAAATGATAAAAATTTTGCAGATACGGAGGACTATAAAAAAATTAGTTGGATAGCTGATATCAAAGATGATTTGTATCAACCTAACTATATAGATGTTTTACGTGTGGCATACACGTGCCAATTTAATCGTGGAAAATTTAGTGATCTTGTGGCGTTACTTTCTGGCCGCGATTTTGAAAATAGACGTAATATACAAAGTATTGCTGAAGAAAGTTATCACAAGTTACGTCAAGGTTTAGAAGACTTCTTCAACCAGACAAATTACCAACGTTTTCTAACGATCATCCAATCAGCGGGATTTATTGACAAAAAACTTATTAGCTCAAAGACTAGCTTGAATTTTGCTTATGCGCTTTATTTGCAGCTTAGAGCATCAAAAATGCCTGAGCCACAAATTCAAAATCTTGTAAAACGCTGGTATGTGGTTTCATTACTGACAGGGCGTTATTCTGGATCTTCAGAATCAGCGATTGAGCGTGATAGTAAACAAATCTTAGAAAAAGGTATTGAAGGATACTTAGCTCAAATCGAGCAAGCAGATTTAGATGATGGGTTCTGGAATTACCGTTTGGTAAATGAGCTGGATTCTTCAAGTACTGTTAATAATGCATACTTGTGTTATCTAGCAGCACAATGCAAATCAAATGAGCAATCCTTCCTGTCTGGTAGTTTAACTGTACGAAGCTTAATAGAGCAAAGAGGGGATGTACATCACGTTTTTCCAAAAGACTATTTAGCTAAAAATGGGTTTAAGAAAAGTGAATATAATCAAGTAGCTAATTATGTTTATACAGAGCAAGCAATCAATATTAAACTAGGAAACGCTTCTCCAAAAGTGTATATGGAAAAAATCCAAAATGATATTAAGTTGGATAAGAATGAAATAACTTCTCTGAAAAGTATTGAAGGTTTAGACCTGAATTTACAGACTCATTGCATACCAAGTAATTTAAACCAGTTAGATGCTGATCAATATACTGAATTTTTGAATGAGCGTCGTAAGCTCATGGCACAAAAAATTAAGGAATTCTATAAAGGTCTATAATTCTTATAGATGGTTACAGGCTGTGCTTCATGCACAGCCTATTCTCTTTCTGAGGTTGATGGGTAAATATGGGTAATAGATAGTGGGTAATATTGTTTTAACTTCATGTTTAAATTAAATTTTCAATATGAGTTGTTTTGTCACCATCTCAAAAATAATAATTTAATCTATTTAATTGATCTAGTTTTTAATGTATTTCAATAAAAGTAAACTAGGATCTGACACTACTCAAAAGAGTAGTGTCAGATCAAGACCTTTTATTTTTCAAAATCAATTAAGATTTATTTAAATTTCCAAGTGTAATCAATATTTACACGAGTTTCATTATCAGAGCGGAAAGCCATACCTGGTGCAGGCATATCATTACGATAATGACTGTAACGCGCGCGCAAGTTTAAGCCTTCAAGCTTACCTGTTGGAATGCGATAGCTTAAATCGAAATCTAGTGCATCTTGTTCAAATTCTTCGCCCGGTAGATTTCTAATTTCAATATCCACTCCTTTACTATAACGGGTCATAAATTTAAGACCATTAAGTGTCGTGTCTTTAAAATCGTAGTCATAACGGACGTGGTAGACTTTTTCATTAATATTCGTAAAGTCAGCACTCATACTGTCTAGGAATACTGCAGGTTCAGCCCCTGCTAATGTAGGTAGGGCAGTATCACCAAACGATTGCATATAGCCAAGGCTAAAGGTGTGATTGTTACGATTCAAACCGAAGATCCCGCTGAAGTGCTGGTTCTCGATATCACCTGCAAGGGCATCACCTGAATCTTCACTCACGAACAAACGTAAATCCGATAGGAAATTACCGATGCCAATATCATGTTTGGTTTTTAGACCCAAGAAACTTTGTTGATATACATCATGTAAGTCTGCATGAAAAATTTGTGTCGCAATCTGATCATTTACCTTATATTCAGCCCCTAACATATGCAGGCCAGAAGATTCAGCAGCAGTGTTGAATCGTCCATTAGGATTACCTACTCGAATTTTTTCATAGTTAGTAGAATCTCGCTGGTTGACACGGTCTGTATAAAGGGCGTGAATCTTCAAATTTTCTATTTCATTAAACTGAAGATGAGTACCACGATAGTTCTGCTGAAATAGACGGGCAGGGCTGGAAAATAATACAGGAAACATCGGTGTTAATGTCCCTACATGTAAAGTCGAGTCCTGTACTTTTGCCTTGGCGGTCCAACGGATTTCACCATATTGGTCAGCACGCTTTCTGTCAGGACCTGCTGGCAACAAACCCGAAGCAGCATAGTCATCAGCACTATTTCCTAATAAATTGAAACCGGCTAATGCCAGAATATCGAGTCCCAATCCTATCGTGCCAGGGGTATAGCCAGAATTAGCTTTAAAAATAAAACCTTGTGCCCAGTCACGCGCTGCAGGCATAGGATCACCTTGCTTATAATCCCGGTCAAAATAGAAATTACGTGCTGTCAATGTGATCTGTGAATCATCAGTAAAACTGTTTGCAAACGCAGGAGCTAAAACTACAGGCGAAAGTATCCCCAAAAAGATTGCAGAAAATCTCATAATATTGTCCCTATATATTTAAATAGAGCTGAACTTCATGTTCAGCTCATCATAATGAAGCGATAAAAGTGTTATGAACTTACAGTTGAGCTTTGGAAATTCAGTTGAGCTGCGTGTTTATTTTGTAATTTTGACAGGCTTAGAACAGTCATAATCGCAAGAACAAAAGCACCCGCATAATAGCCATACAGGGTAAGGGAAGAAATACCGCCGTCTAAGAATGCACCTGCTATTAAGGGTGAAAGAATGCCACCAATACGACCAAAACCAATGGCAGAACCTACACCTGTAGCACGCACATCTGCTTCGTAAATGGAAGGAGACATCGCATATAGACCTGCTACACAGCCATTGGATAAAACGCCTAAAAATACTGCTAGAATAAAGGCGATAGTCAAGGCACCTACATTGTTCACGAATAATAGGATCAAAATTGCAGTGAGGGCAAGAAAACCTGCTTGTACATAGAACACACGGACACGTGCACTGATTAAGCCAATTAATGCAGCACCGAACATTCCACCCGCGCTGATTAGTACACCAGCAGTTACACCTTGTTCAGTGGACATGCCATTAGCTGATAAAATCTTTGGTGTCCAGCTCATGACAAAATAGAAACCAAACATCACGAAGAAGAAGCTCAGCCAAAGCAATAATGTTTGTAAACCCAAACCAGCGGTGAACAATTTAGCAATTCCCATTTTAGGTTGGGCTGAACTAATTATAACTTCGGGTAACTGTGCCAAACGGGTCAGACCAATGCGTTGACCTAGTTGATTAATACGCTCTAATGCATTTTTAGGTTGTTTAACTAATAGATAATCTAGCGACTCAGGTAAAGTAAAGTAGGCGACTACAAACATAAACAGAGTACTTAAACCGCCTGCTAAAAAGACTGAACGCCAACCAAAGTGACTAATTAGGGCAATTGCGATCATACCACCAATAGTTGCACCAATTGCATATCCAGTGGACTGCAAACTTACTGCCAGGCTTCTCCAGCGTAAAGATGCATATTCACTGGCAATCACATTACTGCTCGCTAAAATACCACCAATCCCCAGACCAGTAATAAAACGCAGAATACCGAGTTGAGTTGCATTCTGTACTAGTGAAGCAGCAATCATGCTGACACCACTAATTAGTAGACAAAGCAGGATTAACGGGCGACGACCAATTTTGTCTGCCCAAGGTGCCAGAAATAAAGAACCAGCGCCCATACCAAATAGACCAGCACTTAATAAAGCACCTAATTGCGCACCTGTAAGTCCCCATTCAGCTGATACCGATGATGCAGTGAATGCCATCACCAGCACATCGAAGCCATCGATGACATTTAAAAGAACACAGATACCGATAACAAACCACTGATATCTATTCATGGTTTTGTTATTCATTTCCTCACGAGGGTTCTGAACCATTTACTTTCTCCATGGAATCAGACACGTAAACCAGCTTATACATCTACTAATAAACGTGATTAGTTTATTAGTCTTGCATAATTTTTCTGGTTAAAAGGTGTCATCCTAGTAATGTTTAAGATGTCCATCGCAGATCAGAACCCGTCCATGTTCTGTTACTGAAGATTTATTCAGCTTATTTGCGATTTGCTGAATTTATCATTATTGGATCCAAATTCAAGCATAAAATAAATTTTTTAATCATTTTTATGGATTAATTGGATCCACATAACCTAGGAAATCATTGAATAATCGAGTGAAATACTAGGAATTAAAAAGTATGAATACAGGCGTTCATTTTGTAAAAAACAATATACATGATCAATTACTTAGCAT
This sequence comes from Acinetobacter sp. C15, assembly GCF_013420645.1. Classification (NCBI taxonomy): domain Bacteria; kingdom Pseudomonadati; phylum Pseudomonadota; class Gammaproteobacteria; order Moraxellales; family Moraxellaceae; genus Acinetobacter; species Acinetobacter sp. C15. Next base: position 25,278 of record NZ_VOXR01000030.1, on the reverse strand, counting down.
ATAAAACATAAATGAGTATAGAAATCATGCAATATCATCAAAGTATGGCACGCAAGTCATGAGCAGTTTGTTTGAGCAATGGAAGGATATTTTGTATTAAATAATTGGCATCAATCCGATTGCTTGAGCCAATACAGTTTAGCGCAGCTATAGTATCTCCCTGCATATTTAAAATCGGTACGGCCATCGCAGTGATTCCTAATTCATGTTCTTCTGTAGAAATACAGTAATCAAGCTGACCCACTTCCTGCAATATTTTTAAAAATACCTGAGGATCCGTAATCGTGTAAGGAGTGAGTCTTTTCAGGTTGAATTTATCTAGCCATTGCTGTTGGGCTTCAAAACTTAAACGTGAAAGCAATATTTTACCCGTTGATGTTGCATAAGCAGGCAGGCGATTCCCCAGATGTACACCAAGCGGACTAAGTTTGCTGGTATCAATTTGGGGAGCAATACTTTTTGCGACAGGTACGACTTCATGCTCATCCAGCACTGCCACCGAATAGCTTAAAGCAGTTTTTATGCTTAAGAGATTAAGCATGGGCTGGGCAACTTTCGGTAAATATGCAGAACTGAGATAAGCACTGGAAAAGCGTAGCACCTTATAGGTTAGCCAGTAAAAATGTTCATCTGTATCGAGATAACCCAGAAATTTGAGTGTACGGACATAGCGTCGTGCCGCAGTACGGCTTAGTCCAGTACGTTCAGCAATCTGAGTAACATTGAGCTTTTGACGTTCAATACCGAAGCATTCTAGCAAACTTAAACCTTTTGCTAGACCTGCAATGTAATCATCATATTGAATAGACTCATTATTATTCTCACTAAAAATTACATCCTTGCGCAATTATATATCCCTCATTAGTTATTTCCTTAAATATCTTGTCCGATCATCGGACAAAAGTCACCTATTTCGGTAGGGGTTGAGGCTAAAGTCTAGGCAGAAACATAAAAATTTTTTAGCTTGTAAAAAAGGATGGCTATTAAGGAATTGTCAGCATATGGAAATTTTAAATACTAAAGTCGCAATTATTGGTTCAGGTCCAGCAGGATTACTGCTTGGACAATTACTCTATAAAGCAGGTATTGATCATATTTTAATTGAGCAACGTTGTGCTGAGTATGTAGCAAGCCGTATCCGTGCTGGTATTCTCGAGCAGGTATCTGTTGACCTTTTGGCTGAGGCCGGTGTAGATGCTCAACTCAGAGAAAAGGGCTTACCACATAACGGTATTGAAATTCTAACCAATGGTGAGAAACACCGTGTTGATCTAACTCAACTCACTGGAGGTAAGCAGGTCACTGTTTATGGTCAAACTGAAGTAACCAAAGACCTGATGCAAGCACGTACTAAAGCGCAATTAACGTCTTTCTACGAAGCAAGTAATGTACAAGTTCATGAATTTTATGGTGAGCAGCCTTCGGTGACATTTGAACATGAAGGCCGTCAGGTCACAGTTCAATGTGATTTTATCGCAGGTTGTGATGGCTACCATGGTGTATGCCGTGTAAGTGTTCCTGAAGATAAAATCAAGACCTTTGAAAAAGTGTACCCATTTGGCTGGTTGGGTGTACTTGCAGATGTACCACCAATAGCAGATGAGTTGATTTATGTACAATCTGAACGTGGTTTTGCATTATGCAGTATGCGTTCAAATACACGTAGCCGCTACTATTTACAGGTCCCATTAACAGACAAAGTTGAAAACTGGTCAGATGAGCAATTCTGGGAAGAGTTGAAAAACCGTCTTGATCCTGAAAGCCGTGAAAAGTTAATTACAGGTCCTTCAATTGAAAAGAGTATTGCACCATTACGTAGCTTTGTAACAGAGCCAATGCGTTTTGGGAAATTGTTCCTGGCAGGGGATGCAGCGCATATTGTGCCGCCAACAGGTGCCAAAGGTCTTAATCTTGCTGCATCAGATATCGCATTCTTGTCTAAAGCCTTGATTGAATACTATGACAATGGTTCAGAAGCCGGCATTGATAGCTATTCGGAAAACTGTTTAAAACGTGTCTGGAAAGCAGAACGTTTTTCTTGGTGGATGACACATTTACTTCATCGTTTTGAAACAGAAACTGAGTTTGAACATAAAATCAAACAAGCGGAATTGAGTTATATTTTAAGTTCAGAAGCAGGTCAGACGACACTTGCTGAAAATTATGTTGGTCTACCACTACAAAAAGCGAGCTAAGTGCTAATTTAAATACTTTTGTTATTTAAGTTTGCGCTAGATTCAGGACACATCGAGTTCATTTGAGCTCGATGTGTTTTTTTCTTTTAAAGAAAAGGTCTTCATTTACAACATTTTAATCTTATGTGCAAAACGACTTAAACAAATTGACGGAATTCACGCGCTGTTTGTTGTAGTAAAGGCAAAATATGCTGTTGTAAATATTCTTTACTGGTACGTCCAGTAGGAGATACGATATTTAAAGCAGCAATCACATCGGCACGGTGATTATAAATGGGAACTGCGAGCGCATGAACACCAAGTTCATGCTCTTCTGCTGAATAGCAAAACTCATCAGCACGAATTTGCTGTAATAGAGCTAAAAATGCCTGATTATCTGTATGGGTATATTTGGTCAGTGATTTTAAAGGATATTGCTCAAGCCATTCTTGCTGTGACTCAGGACCTAAATAACTCAATAAAACTTTTCCTGCTGAAGTAGCATGCGCGGGTAACCGATTACCGAGATGTAAGCCATAAGGATTGACTCGATCAGTTTGTTGATGGGCGGCACTACGCGCGATGGTAATCGCCTCAAAACCATCCAAGACCATCACAGAGTAAATTAATGAAGTTTGCTGGGTCAGTAAGTTAAGAAGTGGTTGAGCAATCTTGGGTAACTGTGCTCCACTCAGATAAGCCCCTGAAAATTTAAGTACTTTGGGACTCAAAGAATAAAAATGTCCATCAAAATCTAAATAACCAAGATATTCCAGTGTCAGTAAGTGACGACGTGCAGCAGCTCGTGTAAGTCCTGTCTTTTCAGCTGCCATACTAACGTTTAAACGATATCGATCATTGGCAAAGCAATCCAGAATCGCCAGCCCCTTACCTACTCCAGCAATAAAATCTTCATGACGAATTATTTTTTTATTTTCAGGATTCTGGATCCACTGATCGCGGGCACCGTTATTGATTGTCATGTCAATTCCTTAATCTTCATATATTAATTCACTCACTATTTTTACAGTTGCTTTATTCAATTCTGAGAATTAATAAAACTTTTGTTCGATCATCGTGCAATGATTATGTAAACCGTACAAAACTATTTTTAAACCGTAGTCGAAAGCTTGGAATTTATCAAGAATAGATCACACAGAATCCTAAGGATTTTGGTTGGAATTTATTCTCCGTCCAGAATGTGTTCAAACCAGAACCTTAGGTTCTCAAAATTTTTGTACTGAGTGGCAATACATGGAGTTATTTGATGATCGATAAAAGTTCTGCCTCACTGGTCGAAGCACTTTCACAAATCAAACACGGATCTACCATCATGATCGGTGGTTTTGGTACTGCAGGTCAGCCTGCTGAGCTGATTGATGGTTTGATCAAACTTGGTGTGAAAGATCTGGTGATCGTCAATAACAATGCCGGTAATGGCGACTACGGTCTGGCTAAATTACTCAAAGCTGGTGCAGTGCGTAAAATCATCTGCTCATTCCCGCGTCAGTCTGATTCCTGGGTATTTGACGAATTGTACCGTGCAGGAAAAATCGAATTAGAACTGGTTCCTCAAGGTAACCTGGCATGCCGTATTCAGGCTGCAGGTATGGGCTTGGGTCCAATCTACACCCCGACTGGTTTTGGTACATTGCTGGCAGAAGGCAAACCAACCATGAACTATGAAGGCAAAGACTACGTTTTAGAAAACCCAATTAAAGCTGACTTTGCTTTAATCAAAGCACAGCAAGGCGACCGTTGGGGTAACCTGGTTTACCGCAAATCTGCACGTAACTTTGGTCCAATCATGGCGATGGCTGCCGATGTCACGATTGCACAAGTCTCTGAAGTGGTTGAGTTAGGTGCTTTAGACCCTGAACACATCATCACCCCGGGTATTTTTGTACAACATGTTGTACGAGTGAAACCTGCACAGTAATCACGGATTAGGAGAAAAGAAATGAGCTATAGCAAACTGACCCGTGACCAAATTGCTGAACGTGTTGCACAAGACATTCCAGACGGTGCTTATGTCAACCTGGGCATTGGCTTGCCAACCAAAATTTCGAACTACCTACCTTCAGACAAAGACGTGTTCTTGCACTCTGAAAATGGCTTATTGGCTTTCGGTCCGCCACCTGCAAAAGGTGAAGAAGATCCTGAGCTGATCAACGCAGGTAAAGAATATGTGACCTTGCTGGAAGGCGGCGCTTACTTCCATCACGGTGATTCATTCGCGATGATGCGTGGCGGTCACTTAGACATCGCGGTACTGGGTGCATTCCAAGTGGCTGAAAATGGCGACCTGGCTAACTGGCATACTGGCGCATCGGATGCGATTCCTGCGGTAGGTGGTGCAATGGACTTGGCCGTAGGTGCGAAAAAAGTCTTTATTACGACCGATCACGTGACTAAAAAAGGCGAACCGAAGATTGTCGCTGAACTGACTTATCCTGCAACAGGCTTGAAATGTGTAGACCGTATTTATACCGACCTGTGCGTGATTGACGTGACAGATGAAGGCATGAAAGTGATTGAGAAAGTTGAAGGTCTGTCATTTGAAGAATTGCAGTCAATGACCGGTGCCAAACTGATTGATGCGACTCAAAATTAATTTATAAATCCTCCCTAAGTCCCTCCTTTAATAAAGGAGGGACTTCCACCCTTTTTTCTTGAGGGGATTACTCCTCCCTTTAGTAAAGGGAGGTTGGGAAGGATTCAAAGATTTGGAAAGTAAAAATATGAAAAACGCATACATCATTGATGCCATCCGTACCCCATTCGGCCGTTATGCCGGTGGACTGGCAGCTGTCCGTGCAGATGACCTGGGTGCGCTGCCAATTAAAGCTTTGATGGAACGCAATCCAAGTGTGAACTGGGAACAGGTAGATGACGTGATCTATGGCTGTGCCAACCAGGCCGGTGAAGACAACCGTAACGTCGGTCGCATGTCTTCTCTGCTTGCAGGTTTGCCTTATCAGGTTCCAGCAACGACCGTGAACCGCCTGTGTGGTTCATCGATGGATGCAATCGCAATGGCAGCACGTGCAATTAAAGCCGGTGAAGCCAATCTGATTATTGCCGGCGGTGTAGAAAGCATGTCGCGTGCCCCATTCGTGATGGGCAAGTCAGAAACGGCGTATAGCCGTAGCCAGAAGATTGAAGACACCACCATGGGCTGGCGTTTCATTAATCCAAAACTGAAAGAAATGTACGGCGTTGAAACCATGCCGCAAACCGCTGAAAATCTGGCGGAGCAGTTCAACATCAACCGTGAAGACCAGGACAAGTTTGCCCTGACCAGCCAGCAACGTACTGCAGTAGCGCAGGCCAAAGGTTTCTATAAAAATGAAATCATTCCTGTCGTGATTCCACAGCGTAAAGGCGATCCGGTGATTATCGATACCGATGAACATCCACGTGCATCAACTACCGCAGAAGCATTGGCAAAACTGAAACCTGTCGTCAAAGCAGACGGTACAGTAACGGCGGGTAATGCTTCTGGTATTAACGATGGTGCGGCTGCCCTATTAATCGCATCTGATGAAGCGGTTGCTCAACACGGCTTAAAACCACGTGCCAAAATTATTGGCTCAACGGTTGTTGGTGTTGAACCACGTATCATGGGCTTTGGTCCTGCGCCTGCCATCAAAAAATTACTGGCTCAAACAGGTCTGACGATTGAACAGATGGACGTGATTGAATTGAACGAAGCCTTTGCAGCACAAGCCTTAGCTTGTACCCGCGACCTTGGCATTGAAGATGGATCAGAGAAAGTCAATCCGAACGGTGGTGCAATTGCTTTGGGTCATCCACTCGGTGCATCTGGTGCACGTCTGGTGACGACTGCACTGAACCAGCTGGAAAAGACTGGTGGTCAATACGCTCTATGTTCAATGTGTATTGGTGTCGGTCAAGGCATCGCTTTGATTATTGAACATGTATAAATGTAAATACCTTTCATTTTTTGCTTAAAAACAAAACAATGAAAGGTATTTAAAACGAGTTAGAAAAAGGATATTCAAATGAGCCAATTGTACGCAAGTCTATTTTACCAAACTGAGATCACTGCAATATTTAGTGATGAAGGGGTAGTGCGTTATATGTTGCAAGCAGAAGCAGCATTGGCTCAAGCTCAGGCAAAAGTGGGTGTGATTCCTGCTTCAGCGGCAGCAAATATTGTATACGTTGCCCAACAACAGGTGAATGAGATCATTGACTTTACTGCGCTTGCAAGTACATCAGGACTTGCTGGAAACATTGCAATTCCCTTTGTGAAGCAATTGACAGCTGCGGTTAAAAAAGTCGATGAAGATGCTTCACGCTATGTGCATTGGGGGGCGACAAGCCAAGATATTATTGATACGGCCTGTATTTTACAGTGTCGAGATGCCTTAAATATTATCGAAAAACAGTTGACGGTAGCTATTCATGTAACTCAGGTACTTACCGAACAATATCGTGATCAAGTCATGATTGGTCGGACATGGTTACAACAAGGTTTACCAATGACGTTCGGTCATAAAACTGCACGTTGGCTTTCAAGCTTACAGCGGGATTTTGAGCGTGTGCAAGCACTCAAACATGTTGCGCTCACTGCACAATTGGGTGGAGCCGTTGGCACACTTGCGTCACTTATTGATCAAGGTAGTGCAGTTGTAAAGGCGTTTGCAACAGAACTTCAACTCAATGTCCCGGATTGTACTTGGCATGGTGAACGTGATCGTATTGTGGAAATTGCCCATGTGCTTGCCACAATTACAGGGAACTTGGGCAAGATGGCACGCGATTGGTCACTGATGATGCAAACCGAAATTGCAGAAGTGTTTGAACCCAGCAGAGCAGGACGTGGCGGATCATCGACGATGCCGCATAAACGTAATCCTGTTGCAGCAGCATCAATTCTGGCAGCAGCCAATCGTGTCCCTGCACTCATGTCGAGTATCTATCAAAGTATGGTTCAGGAACATGAACGTAGTTTGGGGGCCTGGCATGCTGAGTGGCTGGCACTGCCTGAAATCTTCCAATTGTGTACTGGTAGCCTGCAACGTGCGATAGAAGTTTTTGAGGGCCTGGAAGTACAGAAGGACAATATGTGCCGCAATCTAGAATGTACTCAGGGCTTAATTATGGCAGAAGCCCTCATGATGTCTTTGGCACCGAAGTTAGGTCGACTCAATGCACATCATCTAGTTGAGGCCGCATGTAAACAGGCAGTTGCTGAACAACGTCACTTATTAGAAGTAGCACAACATCATCCTGAAATTTTAGCTGTATTTAATTCGGAACAATTAAGTCAGATTTTTAATCCACAAAATTATTTAGGTAATACCCAGCAGCAGATCGATGCGGTATTGCAACGTGTTCAAGGAAAATAGCCATCATGATACTTATCAATAATCGTAATGGCCAACAATTGGCTATTTACACTTTTGGTGATACCGCTCATCCAGCCCTTATTTTTTCGAACTCATTGGGTACAGATCACGGCATGTGGCAGGCTCAAGTTGCTGCATTTGCTGAAGAATATTTTGTGGTCTGTTATGACACCCGCGGTCATGGTAAAAGTGCGGTCATTGAAAATAGCTTACTGAGCGACTTAGCTAATGATGTCATTGATATTCTTGATCACTTCAAAGTTGAAAAAGCGCATTTTTGTGGTATTTCGATGGGTGGAATCACTGGTCTGCAATTGGGTTTAATCGCGCCACAGCGTTTCCTGAGTATTACCATTGCCAATTCAGCCGCGAAGATTGGACAAGCTGAAGCATGGTTATCACGTGCAGATGCGGTCGAAGAACAGGGATTGGCCGATATTGTCAGCACCACACACACCCGGTGGTTCAGCAACAAATTTGATTATATGTACGATCGCCTTGCACAGCAGACCATTCAAAGTTTGTCAGTGACACCGCCGAAAGGCTATGCAGCATCTTGCCGCGCGCTTGCAAACGCAGACTTACGTGACCAAATTGCCAAGATTGAAGTGCCATGTTTAGCACTATGTGGTGGCTTAGATCCGGTCACGACCGTGGCAGATGGCGAATTTATGCAAGCGCATATACCGAACTGTGAGATTGCGGTGCTAGATGCTTCACATTTATCAAATATTGAGGTACCACAACAATTTAACCAAGTCCTTACCGCGTTTATTGCAAAGCATTGATTTGAATTCAGCGTCATTATGGAATGAAGGTGATCCTCAGACATTTTCACTCCACCTTATCAGCGTTAAAGAGTGTATTGATCATGAATGATGAAGAACGTTACAAACAGGGAATAGAAGTGCGCACGGAAGTGTTAGGTGAAGCACATGTCGGACGCTCTTTGGAAAATTTAAATGACTTTAATGAAGACTTTCAAAACTTCATCAGTCGTTTTGCTTGGGGAGAAGTATGGTCACGTCCAGGTTTACCACGTCATACCCGTAGTCTAGTAACTATCGGTATTTTGCTCGCATTGGGTCGTGAAGCTGAGTTACGTATGCATATTCGTGCATGTTTTAACAATGGTGTTACCAAAGATGAGCTTAAAGAACTGTTTTTACATGCTTCTTTATATGCAGGCTTACCTGCTGCAAACGCTGCAATGCATATGGCAGAGGAAGTTTTTGTAGAACTTGGTATTACACCGACCAAACTTAAATAACGGACGATTTTTTTAGGATTGAACAAGGAGAGATTCATGATTCAGAATCAACTAGGCGCTTATGCGCAACGTAATACCGATGATCATCCACCGGCCTACGCACCGGGTTATAAAACTAGTGTACTGCGTTCGCCGAAAAATGCACTCATTTCAATTGCGCAAACACTGACTGAAGTAACTGCACCACATTTCACTTCAGAACTTTTAGGGCCTAAAGACAATGACTTGATTTTGAACTATGCCAAAGATGGTTTACCTGTTGGTGAACGTGTCATTATTCATGGTTATTTGCGTGATCAATTTGGTCGCCCGGTTAAAAATGCCTTGATTGAAGTCTGGCAGGCAAATGCTTCTGGTCGTTATCGTCATCCAAATGACCAATATATTGGTGCAATGGATCCTAACTTTGGTGGTTGTGGTCGTATGCTGACGGATGAAAATGGTTTTTTCATTTTCCGTACCATTAAACCGGGTCCATATCCATGGCGTAACCGAATTAATGAATGGCGTCCTGCACATATTCACTTCTCGGTAATGGCAGATGGCTGGGCACAACGTCTCATTTCGCAATTTTATTTTGAAGGTGATACCTTAATTGACAGCTGCCCAATTCTAAAAACGGTTCCTTCAGAACAGCAACGCCGTGCTTTGATTGCCTTGGAAGACAAGAGTAATTTCATTGAGGCTGACAGCCGTTGCTATCGCTTCGACATTACTTTACGTGGTCGCCGCGGAACTTATTTTGAAAATGAATTAACGTGATAAGGAGCATCATGATGAACGGTTGGAATTTCCAGGAATTACATGAAACACCATCTCAAACAGGTGGTCCATACGTCCATATTGGCCTGATGCCCAATCAGGCAGGCATTGAAGTATTTGAGCATAGTTTTAATAATCAATTGGTTAAAGCTGAAACTCAAGGTGAACGTATTCGCCTTGAAGGTCAGGTATTTGATGGCCTCGGTCTACCTTTACGTGATGTATTGGTTGAAATCTGGCAGGCAGATACAAATGGCGTCTATCCAAGTAAGGCAGATATTCAGGGTAAACAGGCTGATCCACATTTCTTTGGTTGGGGCCGTGCGGCTGCAAACTTTGAAACGGGATTATGGAGCTTTGATACCATCAAGCCAGGCGCTGTACCGGGGCGTAAAGGTGCCCGTCAGGCACCGCATATTGCTTTAGTCATTTTTGCACGTGGTATTAACTTAGGTTTACATACCCGTATTTACTTTGATGATGAGGCAGAAGCCAATGCTAAAGATCCCTTGCTGAATGGAATTGAATGGGCGCCACGTCGTCAGACTTTAATTGCCAAACGTGAAGAATGTAATGGTGAAGTGGTTTATCGTTTTGATGTACGTATCCAGGGTGATAATGAAACGGTATTCCTAGATATCTAAGCATTCGATAGAAAGTGCTAAAATGACAAAAGGTCAGCATTTGCTGACCTTTTTAGCGAGAGATATTTCAAGATAAATAACTTATGAAATGTCAACAGACCCTATTTAAATCATAAGGTTGATAGTTATTTTTGAATATATTTTTCTATAAAAAATTCATTAATATCATTAATTTCACAATTTAAAATATTTAAGATCCGAATTAAATGCTCTTGATCTTCGTCAGAAAGTACCTCTAAAATTTTTTCTTCTCGCTCTTTGGCTACTTGATACATTTTTTCATACATGATTAGACCAGCAGATGTGAGCGTATTTTTTTTCACACGAGAATCTTTTTTATCTACTGTCATTTTAATATAACCACGTTCTTGGAGTTTTGCCAAAGAGCGACTCACAGCGCTCTTATCCAGTCCAATAACATGACAAATTCTACTTGCAGGAATATTCTCTTCAACCGCTAAAAGAGAAAGAATGCGCCAATCTGTGACTCCCATATCAAATAAAAAAGCATACAGTTGTGATGCACCATTCGACATCTTATTTGAAAAAAAGTTAATTAAAGCAGGAATATATCGATCTAATTGAAGTTTAAGTGAAGTATCCATACAGCGTGTATCAAAAAGTCTTTAAACCACTTTAACATGGATTGTTAATATTTTGTTGTCATGTCAACCAATTGGTTGACATGACAACTAATTTCTCCTATTTTTATTCATGTAGATCTTATTCTGTTTTAAAAAACTCGTAATTTTTCTTCAGGATAATTGTGTTTAAGGAAAGCATCAGAATCATTATAAAAAGGATGTAGTGCTATGAATAGTGGTCGTCAAATTAAGCTGGTAGATCAAGAAATCTCAACAAGAAGCCCTTTCCCAAAAGATCAGTGGTATATCATCGCACTCTCTAAAGAGCTACGAGATAATTTACTTGGGCGTAAAATTTTAAATATTCCAATGGTTATGTTTAGAGATAAAGAAGGCACAGCTGTTGCACTAGAGGACCGCTGCTGCCATAGGGGTATGCCGTTATCCCAAGGACTTTTGGAGCAGGGTAAAATTCGCTGTAGCTACCATGGATTGCTATATGATGAAAATGGACACTGTGTAGAGGTTCCAGGGCAAAATAGAATCCCTTCAAAAGCGAAAATCAAATCATTTTATCTTGAAGAAAAACAAGGTTTGATTTGGTTGTGGTATGGAAAAGAAGAAAGTGTACCTCTCATAGAAGCACCAGACTACCCATATCATGATGATCCAGATTACTTATATGATGGAGACCGATATCATTATCAGGCACCTTACCAGCTCATTCATGATAATTTAATGGACTTAAGTCATTTAGCCTATGTTCATTTAAAAACTATTGGTGGTAATGCAAAAGCTCATATGAATGCGACCATGAAAACCAAAGTGATAGGTAATCAAGTCATAGTCACACGGCATATGCTCGAATCGGACCCACCGCCAACCTACAGTATGGCTTATCCGTTTAAAAATAAAATAGACCGTTGGCAAGAAATTGATTTTCGAGTTTCTCATATCCGTATTTGGACAGGAGCCATAGAAGCAGGTGATGACTCCTTGGAAAATCCAGATCGTAAAGGATTTCATATGAGAGGGTTTCATGCAATTACGCCTGAAACAGAGAATTCTTGTCATTATTTTTGGACCATGTCGACTAATCCTAAACATGACCGCGAACATATTGCAAAGTTAGTCATTGATCAGACAAAACAGACTTTTGATGAAGATAAAGAAGTGATAGAAAACCAGTACAAGAACCTAGATGATTTTAATCATCCTGAGATGATCGGTATACATATTGATGTGGGTCTGACCCATGCCCGACGAATCATTCAGTCTTTAATTTAAACGTTAAAATAATAAGCTTTATCTATTTATGCTAATTGCAACAGTAGGTTATTTAGTTTCTAGCCTACTGTTGCAAATAACCCATTAACCATTTGAATTAGATAAAATAGCTATGATGATCAGCTAAATTTAAGGGTTAATTTAAGAAAGAATAATAAAAGAGGCACTGGTTTTTGCAACCAGTTTATTATGTTGCCATGCTTCACTTTCGATACTTAGAATTGTTTTTCCTTCTTTAACAAACCAGGCTTTTGCTTGTACCTCACCCACCTCGCAGGGTCTAAAAAAATCCATCGATAAATTAATCGTCGCGGCAGGTTTTGCAGTCTGATTCAGTGCTGCCAAAATACCCATTGCATCGTCAAGCATGGCACAAATCATACCGCCTTCTACACTACCACGCGGATTGGTAAAGCTCTCGAGTGCAGTATAACTCACGGCTATTTCACGCTTTTCTCTATCCCACTGAATATTATGCCCCCCCAATAAATGATGAATTGGTGGGAGATGTTCCAGAATCTTGTTTTCCATAGTGATTAATCCTTCAATTTTTATAAATACTAATTTTTCTAATTCTTTTATTTTAAGGTGAATGCATCATAAATCACCGCCTTACCTAAACGCATTGCACTGCCTACAGCTACGGTTTGGTTTAACCAGGCATATTGGGGTGCACTGGTCTCGAATTGCATAGTCAACTTGAAATAATACTGACTTGGATCGACATCTTTACCTGTACTTAACTGTTTTAAAATTTCAGGTGAAGCATGTCGGTAACCTTTAGTCTGTAAATAAATCAATGCGCCGTCATCAGTTTTCAAAAGATATCGTGTATCGATAATCGCTAGGCCTTTGCTATCTACGATTTGCCAGTCTGCGCCATTGTTGAGAATACGTCCTCTAAATGAAGGACCTTCAAAAGTGCCGCCAGTAATCGGAATAATCCGTCTTTGTCTCATATCTGCCGTTTTGCCTAACTCCCAAACTGGAGCATTTAATTCAACCTTGAAAGTGGCCAAGGGTTCAAGTTTAAGTGGTGGAGGGGAAAACTGTGTATCTGCATAACTGAGTACAGATAGATTTAGGCCGATCCAAATGCCAAATAAATATTTCATTTATCATCCTTTAAAATAAAAAAGGCCCTAAAAACTAGAGCCTTTGAAGGTATTATTTAAATTTCCATGTGTAATCAATATTAATACGGGTTTCATTAGCCGGTTTAATGTTGGCAGTAATTGGCATATCATTATCATAAATTGCATAACGTGCACGTAGCCCAAGGTTTTTCAGTGGGCCATTTTGCACGGTATAACCTATGTCAAAGTCGAGTTCATCTTCCTCAAAATCGGTCCCTCCGAGTTGCGGCGCATAAATATTGCTACCATGGGTATAACGAGTCATAAAACGTAAACCCGGAACATAATCTTTAAAGTCATATTCATAACGGGCACTATAAACACGTTCTTTGGCATTTAAGAATTCGCCGGTCCATGTATCGATGGTTAAGCCTGTTTCACCGCCAGTTAGATAAGGAAAGGCCGTGTCACCTAGATGATGGAAAGTCGAAAGAATAAATTTATGGTTTTGATGCTTTAGCTCTGAGTGGCTATGGATTAGATTATTATCTACTTTACCTGCTTTGGCAGCACCATCAGCATCACTCATATAATAACGTAGCTGGCTGGTCAGTGCGGTATCGTCATTAAAGGCATGCTTGTAGGTGACGCCCAATAATGATTGATGATACAGATCTTCGACATCCATATGGAAGGCTGTCAGTTTTAGCGGATAATTGTTGAGATTATAATGGCCACCAAGATAGTACAAATGATCTGTTTCAACCGATCTATAACGGCCGTTTACCCCAGAGATTTTAATGTTTTCATAATTGGTCGAATCACGGTGATTGACCTTGTCAATATAGGATGCTTGTAAATCGAGACCCTGCACATCTTTAGACTGAACTGCAACCCCGCGATAGGTTTGAGGTAACAGGCGCGCAGGGGAACCGACAAGTACTGGTGTCATCGGTTGTAATGTACCGATGCGGACTTCAGTTTGAGCAACTTTGGCTTTAGCTGTGATCCCAATTTCCCCATATTGATCTGCTGGCTCATTCGTTCTGGCATTACGTGGTAGGTTTCCTGTACCACCATACTTTGCATCGCCATCCAGCTTAAACCCGGCAGTGGCCAAAATGTCGATGCCAAATCCAATAGGACCTTCGGTATAGCCTGACTGAGCTTTGAAAATAAAACCTTGACTCCAGTCCCGGAGTGCCGGATAACGGTTTTCAACCTGGAAATCGCGATCAAAGTAGAAGTTGCGAGCCGTTAAATCCACTTTACTTTGCTCAATAAAACTATTGGCAAAAGCAGGTGTAGTTAAAAGAAAAAACGGTGTGATCCATAAATTTTTCATCATTATTTCATCCTGAAACATTATTGAAAATATTGTTTTTAAGTCATGCGTGTTTTATTTCCCCAAGAGTTCGCGTGCTACGATCTCCTTCATAATTTCATTGGTTCCCCCATAAATTTTTTGCACACGCGCATCGACAAAGAAGCGCGAAATTGGATATTCCTGCATATAGCCGTAGCCCCCAAACAGTTGCAGGAGCTGGTCAATGACTTCGCATTGGGTGTCAGTAATAAAACATTTCAATGCGGCCACTTCAGTCACACTTAGGACATCTTTGCTATATAGGTCTTTACAGCGTTCTACAAATGCTTCAGCTGCAAGTGCTTTAATTTGCGCTTGCGCAAGCACAAAACGTGTATTCTGGAATTGCGATAAAGCTTGACCAAAGGCTTTACGTTCAAGTACATACTCTTTGGTAATGTCAATGGCACCTTGGATTGCTCCAAGTGCCATGAGTGAAATGCTGAGACGTTCGCGTGGAAGTTCTTGCATCAGATAGCTAAAACCATGACCCTCTTGTCCCAAAAGTTGATTTTTAGGTACATAAACTTGGTCGAAAAACAGTTCAGCAGTGTCTTGAGCATGTAGTCCAATTTTTTTCAGGCCGCGTCCTTTTTTCACTCCATTTAAATGAGCATCAACGAGTAAAATGGAAATGCCTTTGGCACGTGCTTGCGGGTCAGTTTTTGCAACCAGTACGATTAAGTCGGCATGATGCCCATTAGAAATAAAGGTTTTAGAACCGTCTACTACATAATGATCACCATCTAAAATGGCTTGGGTGCGAATCGCTTGTAAATCTGAACCAGCATTGGCTTCGGTCATCGCGATCGCGGTCACTACCTCACCCGAGACCATCTTGGGTAACCAATATTGTTTTTGTTCTTCGCTACCAATATTTTGGATATAAGGGGAGACAAGTTCGCTTTGTCCTCCAATACCGACTGCCAAGGCAGTAAAACCAGCTTTGGCTGTTTCCTGGACCAACATTTGTGAATAGTGAATCGGTGCACCAAAGCCCCCGTATTCTTCAGGGACATCAACACATAAAAAGCCGTTTTCCCCAAGCTTGTGCCATAATTCACGTGGGATTAAGCCTTGTTCTTCCCAAGTTTCATAAAATGGTGCAACATGTTCTGCTAAAAAACGTTGATAATTATCACGAAATAGCTCGAAATCACTATCTTTTTGCATAGAATTATCCTTGATTTGGATGCAACTGCCCAAGCAGCGCTATAAAAAGCACTGCTAAATTCAGGGTAAGGGCTTATTGTTTAAGGGTTGGAATACGAATAATCAGTGGATTATTAACGTGTTTTTCATAAAGCTCCTGCACCATGGCAGCACGACGTTTTAAAATGCCACTCTGATTTAAGTTGCCTTTGTCAGTGGTTTCTCCGGCATCCAGCTGTGGAGCTTCTATCATTAAATACAGCATTGATACGGTATTTGAACTGCCAGTGGCGTCTTTATTGAAGTCCACCAGAAATTGTTTAAACCATTGCTGCACTTTAGGGTGGCTCAACACTTCTTGGGCCGTCGTGTGTTTAAGATCTAAACCGGCATGTTCAGCACAAGCTGAAAGTTTCGGAAAAATCAGAAAACCAATCGCATTCAGGTTAGAACCGGTAATGCAGACATCTTGAATCAGTAGATTGCCATTAATCAGGACTTTATTCCGTAAGGTGCCCACATTAACAAAGGTGCCGGTATTGAGTTTAAAGTCTTCGGCAATACGTCCGTCATACATAAGGCCTTGGCTTGGGTCGTTTGGATCAACAAGTTTTACAGCATCGCCGGTACGGTAAAACCCTTCTTCATCGAAAATATCAGCTTGTTGTTCTTGAGGCAGACGCCAATAATGTCTCATGACATTTTTGCCACGAACACAAAATTCAAGTTTATCGCCACATGGTGCCAGTTTGACTTCACAGCCCGGCGCTGGATAGCCAATAAAGCCTGCCATGACTTTAGGACCTGTAGTAAATACACAAGATGGCGCGGTTTCTGTCATGCCTAAGCCACTCATAATACGGATGCGTTCACCGCAATGGGCTTGTGCAATCTGATCTAGACGGTTCCAACCTGCTTCAGATAGTGCAGCTCCAGCAAAAAACAATACTTTGACACGGCTAAAGAATTTTTCACGGAGTTCAGCATCCTGTTCAAGTGCTACCGTGATTTCTTCCCAACCTTTCGGTACATTTAAATATACCGTTGGTGAAATTTCTTTCAGGTTACGAATAGTTTCATCCATTTTCCCCGGCACCGGTTTGCCATCATCAATATAAATCGTACCGCCATTATAGAGCGCAATTCCGACATTATGGCTCCCCCCGAAGGTATGATGCCATGCCAACCAATCGACCAAAATCGGTGGTGTTTCTTCAAATTCAGGGAAAGTTTGCAGCAACATTTGCTGATTAGTGCAGAGCATCAAATGTGTGGTCGGTACTGCCTTTGGCATTTTGGTCGAGCCAGAGGTAAATAAAAATTTGGCAATTTGATGTTCATCAATCGTTTCGTAGTGCGCTTTAATATCTGTAATTTCAGACTCAAGAAGCGTAGAGAAAGCAATACAAGTTTTTCCACCGAGTTTGCCAGAGTTTGTAATGACTTCAATATCATCAGCATTACGGCAGTGCTCAATGGCAGTAGCAAAATCCTCCCCATCATTGGCAAAAACTAAACCTGGCGTAAGGACATCAAAGATATGTTTGAGTTTGCCAAAATCTTTGGAAATTAAAGAATAAGCAGGGGAAATAGCTGAAAATGGGATCCCTGCAAGCATTGCGCCCATGGATAAGGTGAGGTGTTCGAGATCGTTACCAGACAAAATAACAATGGGACGTTCGGTCGATAAATGTGGATATTGTTTTAAGCTTTGGGCGATACGCCATGCACGATTCGCAGTTTCTGCATATGTCAGTTCAATCCATTGACCTGAACTATCACGTTTAGCGGCGAAGACACGGTTTGGGTGTGTTTCTGCGTACTGTAATAAACGATCAGTCAATTTTTGCGGATAAGGCTTAAGTTGTTCTTTGGGAGAAATGTATAAGACGTCATTCTTATATTCAACATGTGTTTCATGACTGCCTAATTTAACAAATCGTTCAGGATACTTATGTGATTGAACTGTCATGTGTGCCATTGTTATTACTCCATGTATTTTTATCTATTCTTTTTCAACGAAAAGAGTTGACTTCATGTCAACTCTCTTACTTTCGTTAAATTGGGTAGTGGCGTGGGCTGGTTTGTATGGTCACCCAACGTAATTCAGTAAACTCAGCCACAGAAACTTTACTGCCAAATCGTCCAGAACCACTTTGTTTGACACCACCAAATGGCATTTGTGCTTCATCATGTACAGTGGCACCATTGATATGGCAGATACCGGATTCAATCCGTTTTGCTACGGCAAGCGCCTGTGCTAAATCTTGGCTAAACACGGCTGCTGACAAACCAAATTCAGAATCATTTGCCAATTCTACGGCGTCATCAACTGTTTTAAAGCGTTGTACTGTGCAGACAGGACCGAACGATTCTTCGGCATAAATCTGCATTTCTTTGGTGACATCAACCACTATTGTAGGTTGCATAATAGCACCTTCAATGTCCAAACCAAGTGGTAAATTTGCACCTTTTTCACGTGCATCTTCAATTAACTTCCCAATACGTGCAGCTGCTTTTAAGCTTTCCAGTACACCAAGTGGGGCATCACTCTCAAGTGGATTGCCAGCGCGAATAGTTTTGACCTTCGCCACGAGTTTTTCGATAAAGGAATCAGCAATTTTTTCATCAACAAGAACACGTTCTGTCGACATACAGATTTGACCTTGGTTAAAGAATGCACCGAAGGTCACGGCATTGACCGCTTCATCGATGTCAGCTTGATCAAGCACAATTACAGGTGCTTTCCCACCAAGTTCGAGCAGGACCGGTTTTAAATATTTTGCCGCTGTTTCAGCAATAATTCGGCCCACATGGGTTGAACCGGTAAAATTAATACGCTTGGTTAGTGGGTGGCTAATTAAGCGTTCTACAATTTGAGGAGCATCTTGGGCCGCATGGGTGATGACATTGACTACCCCATCTCCAATCCCTGCTTCATGTAACACTTCACCAATCAGACGATGTGTTGCAGGACATGCTTCAGAGGCTTTAAGAACCACAGTGTTACCGCAGGCAAGAGGCATTGCTAAAGCACGTGTGGCAAGAATCACAGGGGCATTCCATGGTGCCATCCCAACGATGACACCACAGGGTACGCGAATACCCATCGCCATGTTGCCCGGCACATCTGATGGAATAATACTGCCATCAATCTGTGTGGTCATGGCTGCAGCTTCGCGTAGCATATTGGCTGCAAGGTGAACATTAAAACCATACCACGTTGCAGTTGAACCTATTTCATGAATCGCAGTCTGAATAAATTGTTCAGTTTTTTGATCCATCAGGTCGGCCGCTTTGAGTAATTTTAAACGTCGGTCTGTTGGGGAAAGGACAGACCATGTTTTAAATGCCTCGTGTGCGGATTCGATCGCACGATCAACATCATCTAGGGTTGCAGCAGCGCTAATTGAAGCAACTGAACCATCGATCGGACTGATTCTTTCAAAAGTTTGTCCTGAACTTGCTGCAACGGATTGACCGTGAATAAGTAACTGTACGTTTTGCATGGCAAATGTTTCCTTACATGTCCATCATGAAGACTAAATATTGAGACTGCTTAAGCAGGGCGTTTGTAAGCTTGAAGACCTGGTTTAATTGACTTGTCATCAAGGAATTGCTTCAAACCCTGTTCACGGCCACCTTCATCATCACGATGATTACATTGATCCAGTTTGGCATATAAGTAGTCTTCATTCTGTTCCCATGTCAGTTCACGACAACGTTTGAAACCATTTTTCGCAGTACGTAGTACAACTGGATTTTTCTCAAGTAAGTTGTTGGCAAGTTCAGTCACTTCAGCACGAAGTTGCGCAAGTGGAACACTCTTATTGACTAAGCCCATGTTGGCAGCCTCAACACCTGAGAAGGTTTTACCCGTCATGATGTAGTACATAGAAGTACGGTGGCCAACTGTATCCGCCATTGCTTTGCTTACCAAGTTGCCTGGTGGGATGCCCCAGTTGATTTCAGATAAACCAAAAGTTGCTTCGTCTGCTGCAATGGCAAGATCACATGCAACCAATGGAGAGAAACCGCCACCAAAGCACCAACCGTTTACCATGGCAATGGTTGGTTTTGAATAGAAACGAAGTAAATGCCACTGCCAGCGAGATGCATCACGGCGAATACGTTCCTGGAAAATCTCTGGTTGATTATCGACTTCGCGGAAATACTCTTTCAAATCCATGCCCGCTGTCCATGAATCACCAGCACCCGTCAAAACAAGCACTTTTGCTGCTGGGTCAAGTTCTAAAGTTTCGAGTACATCAATCATTTCTTTATTGAGGGTTGGACTCATTGCATTTTTCTTTTCTGGGCGATTTAAAGTCACCCATGCAATACCTGCATCAACTTGTACATCAACAGTTTCCCAGCGGTTTTGATAAGACATGTATTACTCCTTAATGTTCGTTTTATGTCCTGATGAGATTTAATTTAATATCAGTTAAACTTACATTCAAGCTTTATTTTGAATATTTTTAAAATAATATATAATTGATTGTAATTTAATAAAATAAATATTTAAATTGTAAAAAAATTAAAATATATATTGATTAAATTATAAGTTTAGGTGATATTTTTTGAGTTGCTTAGGACGGAAGGCAATACATAGGAAGTGTATGAGTTAAAAAATTCTAAAGGACAATAACGAATGGAACATAGTGTAAGTAGCAAAGGCAAAGCCACGCTTACACTCGTATTGTGTTTTGCGATAGCAGTGTTTGAAGGCTTTGATCTTCAATCGATGGGCGTCGCAGCACCACGGATGCGAGCGGAGTTTGGCCTGGACAATGCCCAAATGGCATGGGCATTCAGTGCAGCAATTTTGGGAACCTTACCAGGCGCAATCATTGGTGGACGGTTTGCAGACAAAATCGGGCGTAAAGCAGTTTTGTTAACAAGTATTTTAGTTTTTGGTGTTATGTCGGTGTTAACCGCCTATGCAGCAGACTATACCTTGTTACTGATTATTCGTTTCTTGACCGGTCTTGGGATGGGTGGTGCATTGCCAATGATGATTATTATGGCATCGGAAGCTGTGTCGGAGAAACATAAAGGGATTGCTGTCAGTATTATGTACAGTGGTATTCCATTTGGCGGTATGTTGACCTCATTTGTCGCGATGGCACTTGCAGGTGATGCGCAGTGGCGGCATATCTTCTATGTCGGTGGTTTTGCCCCGATTTTATTAATTCCTTTATTAATTAAATTTTTACCTGAATCGAAAGACTATTTGACAGCAGCGAAGCAAAAAAATTCGACACCATTCTTTGAAGTGCTGTTTGCCAAAGAACGTCGTTTCTCTACCATTCAGATCTGGGTCAGTTTCTTCTTTACCCTTGTGGTGCTGTACTTCCTGCTCAACTGGTTACCTCTGTTAATGGGTGCACAAGGCCTAGGTAAGACGGAAGCAAACTATGTTCAGATTGGCTATAATATTGGCGGTATATTTGGTTCGATTTTAATGGGCGTCTTGCTAGATAAAATTCGAATGAGTACTACGGTCAAACTGATTTACATTGGTATTCTAGTCTCGCTGTGTTGTCTGGCTATTTCACCAACCGTGGCATTACTTGTATTATCTGCTGTCGGATGTGGTCTATTTATTGTCGGTGGTCAGTCTGCATTGTATGGTCTTGCAGCCATGTTCTACCCAACTGAAATGCGTGGAACAGGGGTTGGTGCAGCAGTTGCAGTTGGTCGAATTGGTTCTTTTGCCGGGCCTCTTTTCGCAGGTATGCTGTTATCGCTCGGTTCAAGTTCAGCGATGGTCATTGGTGCAAGTATTCCACTGATTTTAATGGCAATGATCGCAGCGTTACTTTTGGTCCGTAAATCAAAAGTTTCACGGCAGGTCTCTGTATTAAATACGTCAACTCAAACTCAGTAATGTGATGACTTAAGTATGGCCAATTTGGCCATACTTTTTAATAGTTAGAATTTAAGGTTGAATTAAGTATTATGGAACATCAGTTAAATCGACTGCCAACCCTGAGCTATATGATAGCTCGTGTTGATCGTATTATCAGTAAATTACTGAATGAACGCTTAAAGCCTTTAGATATTACTTTGACTCAGTTCACAGCATTGTCAGTACTCGCGGCAAAAGGAAATCTCTCCAATGCCAAACTGGCGGAGCGTTCTTTTATCAAACCCCAATCAACTAATAAAATTCTACAGGATTTATTAAGTAGCGGCTGGATTAGTAAGGAATCGGACCCCTCTCATGGTCGTCGTATTCTTGTCAATGTCACTCAAGCAGGATTAAATAAATTAAGTGAGTGTCGGGCAGTCGTTCAGGAACTGGAACAAACGATGCTAAAAGGCGTGGATATTAATCTAGCCTTTTTGATCAGGAATAATCTTGAAATCATGGCCACTAATTTACAGCATTTTCAAGAAGAATAATTTTTTACATCATCAGGTCGGATTTGAGTTCGTCTAGCTAATTTTCAATGTCTATTCTTGAGGAAGCAACAACTTAATAAGCTGAATAGGATCTTCATGACTTCTGTTGAATTATTTTCATGCACCCGGTAGCATCAGCACACATATTATAAATGAGTAAGTCCATGTCATCAGGTCAGCAAGTACTGATTGAACTTAGAAAAATGATTATTTCAGGTGAAATTCCGGGCGGTGCTCGCATGGCTGAAATTCCAACAGCAGAAATGCTTGGAGTTTCACGTCAACCGGTGCGTATGGCATTTAAACTGCTTGAGCAAGAAGGATTATTATTAAAAAATCCAACCCGCGGCTATACAGTTAGAGAAATTTCTCCCAAGTTGATTCAGGATGCACTTGAGGTGCGAGGAGTGCTTGAAGGCCTGGCAGCAAAAAAACTGGCAGAAAAAGGGCTAAGCACGCAGCAAAAAGATCAGCTAATGCAGTGCATTACTCAAATAGAGCCAATATTTAAAAAAACTGAACTAAGTAATGAGGATATTGAAATCTATCATTATTACAATACCATTTTTCATAATACGATTATTCAAGGCTCAGATAATATCGCTATTGTGCAGGCTCTAAGTAAGAATAATCAGCTACCCATGGCTTCTGCCCAAGCCTTAACTTATGATAAAAATAATCCGCTCTCAGAAATTCGCCGTCTGCATCATGCCCATATTCAACACTGTGCCATTTTCAATGCTTTAAAAAATCGTGATTCAGCACGAGCAGAGAGTCTGATGCGTGAACATAGCCATGTAGTCACTCTGGGCGATATGATGCGTTCTATTTTTAATTCACATGCGCATTCCTAAGGTTAAGCCTTTTCTTTAAATAAAAAAATCCCTTCTGAGGGTGCAGAAGGGTGGAAAGTGGAGAAAGATTAAACTGCTATCTCATTAGAACTAGCAGTTTTTTATTTTTTAAAGATCAATAACTAGCATTTTAGATTTTGCACGCGAGCAGCATGGAGTAAATTGATCTTGTGCCGCCTGTTCTTCTTCAGTTAAATACATATCCCGGTGGTCAATTTCACCCTCTACTACCTTCACTAAGCAGGTACCACAAATACCCTGTTCGCAAGAAACAGGAATACTTACCCCAGCAGCTTCAAGTGCTTGTACAGCTGTTTGGTCTTGTGCAACATGGATCAGTTGGCCGGTTTTTTTAACTTTAATATTGAAACTACCATCTTCACTGGTATCAATTGCTGGAGCACTAAAGTGTTCTTTATGAATATGCGTCTCAGGCCAGGATTGCTGTTGGGCAGTCTGGATCACGAAATCCATAAAACCTTGTGGACCACATACATAAACATGATGTGCTAAGTCAGACTGAGCAAGCGCACTTAGTAAGTTGCAATGTGTGGCGGCTTCATCATCAATGTGCAGATGAACTGAATCACCTAGAAGATTGAGATCCTCATGAAAAGCCACTGCCGAACGGGTTTTAACAAAGTAAAACAGCTTGAAAGATTTTTTCAGTCGTTTTAACTCTTTGGCCATTGCCAGAATTGGTGTAATCCCAATCCCGCCTGCACATAGGACTGCATGTTCAAGCTCTGTATTCAGCTCAAACAGGTTACGGGGTTCACTAATCTGAATGCGTTGCCCCACCTGTAACTGTTCATGCATAAAGCGTGAGCCACCACGTGAGTTTGGATCATTCAGTACACCAATTACATAGCGGTGCTGTTCACTGCTGCAATTCGCCAAGGAATATTGGCGTATTAAGCCTTCGCCCATATATACATCAATATGAGCACCTGCTTTAAAAGGAGGTAGAGGCTCCCCATTACAACTCATGAGCTCAAATGAATTTATTTGAGAATTGTGTTGATGGATCTGATGAATGGTCACTTCCATGTGAGTGCCGCTCCTAAAATTTAAAAAATCAAAATACTGTTCTAAAACTTTAACTATTTAACCAAGCGTGACTGACGGAATCTGCTCTTTGCCTGCAATCTCGTTAACCTGTTCTTGGCTAATCAGACGATCAATCACTTTGCGTGCTTGCACTCCGCCTGCATCAATATTCAGCATCAGCAACTTGCGGTCAGGATAGCGGAGCAGGTTTTGTTGTTGCTGTTCCAGCATGTCCAGATCTTCAGAGAAAATCTTGCCTTGTCCTTCACGGATCTGATCTGTCAGTTCCGCATTCTCTGGCTGGAAGTGACGGGCCATACCCCAGAAATACCAGTGAGAGGTTTCTGTTTCAGGCGTAATAAAGTCCACCACAATAGAAGATACTTTATGCTCGGCAGCTGCCTGATAGCCACCTTTACCTGCATGTGCTACGCCAACTTCAATATGAACATTACTTGGCGCAAAGAAATGACAGATCTGCCAGCGGTCTACCGGAACATCATCAGCCAGATTGTTGCCTCTTAATGCCATTTGCCAGAATGGAGGTGCATAGATATTTTCCATATGGCGTTCTGTAATGACATGATCCCCATCTATACGAGTAGTAGGTGCTGCTTCATCAATTTCTTTTTGTCCAATACTGGCTGAGTGAACATAAGTTTCATGAGTAAGATCCATTAGATTGTCAATCATCAGACGATAATCGCAATTGATGTGGAACAATCCACCACCATATGCCCATTCAGGATTATCTGCCCATTCAAGTTCAGGTAACTGATCTTCACTTGCAAGTGACTGGTCACCTGGCCATACCCAGATAAAACCGAATTTCTCTACAACACTGAAACTCTTGTTACATGGAAAACCACGAACACGCTGTCCAGGCATAGCAACTGTCTTGCCATCACAGCCCATAACTAAGCCGTGATAACCACAAACTAGATTGCCATCCTCTACAAAGCCTAAAGAGAGTGGAGCACCGCGATGTGGGCAGAAGTCTTCTACTGCATAGACCTTATTTTCTTTACCACGATAAAACACCATCTTTTCACCACAGATCTGACGACCTAATGGCTTTTCGATAACTTCTTCAGGACGCGCTGCCACATACCAAGCATTTTTAATGAACATATTCTGATCTCCTTATCAATTGGATCCAATTTATGACTATTGATGCGAATAGTCAATATAAAATGTACAATAAAAGTATAAATTGGATCCATTTATAATAGTGAGGGGTAAAATCTGCTTTTATGATTTACTGATGCGT